>JAKAAK010000076.1 GCA_021797025.1 Thermoplasmata archaeon | reverse complement strand
ACCTTCCGCTGTTTTCCCCTCTATCATTAATGCTTCTGCTTCCATACAGTATTTATGCCCTTCCGTCTTCATATAGCGCATATTACCAGTTAGGGTACATGTATAGCGCCCTTGTTGTCTGTGCTATCTATATATCTGCTATAATGGGTACATATAATTTAATGCGCCTTGGAAAATACATTTACAAACACAGTAAATCTATGAGATTACAGTCCAGGAAAGTATATGCAAAAATACATAATAGCAATACATGGATTCCTGTTATAAGCATAATTATAATTGTGGTTCTGATTATATCCATACCATTCGGCTTGTTATCGCCTCCTGGCATGCAGCACACAAATCACAGTACAATGAATGATATATTTGAGGAGAATCCTGATGGGGGTGCCTCTTTTCTCATCAACGTTTCCCGCAATCTGCCTCCAGATTCATATCTACTAACGGAAAACTCATTGATGCCTTATTTTAGCAATGACATTAACGCCTATTCCACTCCATGGTCTCCGGGATATTATAATATCCTGCCAGAATTCAGATATATTGTTATACAGAATAATTCTTCCTGGGCAACATATGGTGGGAACCATTCTCTACAGAATATTGTTAATAACGGTTTATCAAATGGCAATTACACAATAATAGATAGGTATGCCCCTGCAACTATAATGATTCTGGAGAACACACACTATATGCCTGCTTACATGAAGAAATAAATGTTAGACAGAACGAAATTGTAAAATCTTAATTGCCCAATGAAATGCTAAAGTTTGTATGTGCCCGTATAAATTATAGCATATACAATTGAGGAATTCTCTATAATCATCGAAATATTTTTAATACGCATTTTCCATATGGAAGAGTGGTTACATATGTCACAACTGATTCAACATTAACTGGAGTAGGCAAATATGCACAGGATCTTTATCTTTTGCTAGCCCCGGAAAGCAAAATATACCAGTTTCTTTTTAACCGCAAATTTTCAGATGGTTTTTATAAGCAACCATATAGCGGATTCAAATCACCCTTGTTGAATTATACCCTATCAGGACTGGCATTCAAGTCTGGAATAAAAGCTATAAATCAATCCACTGACATAATACATATCACATCCCAGACTATAAAGCCAGTTTTTAAAAATAAAAAAATGGTAATTACAATCCATGATGTTATTCCATTTCACAGGAATGTAGAAAATGACAACACTATGGAAAATATAAGACAACATTTTATAAAAAAATATATTAAAGAATATCTGAGGTATAATAATATTGTTACATTGACATCGCACATAAAAAATCAACTAATATCGGAATTCAATGTAAGAGAGGAAAAAATTACAATTATTCCACCTTATATTCCAGACTCTTTTTTTCCATTATCATGTAAAGAACAATTACGGAAAGAATTAGGGCTTCCTCCGGATAAAAAACTTATATTATCTATATCATCCGACCAGCCAAGAAAGAATATACCAATGGTTAAAAGCGTGATGGATAATCTTGATAGCTCCTTCAAACTTGTACGGGTGGGCCCCCCAGTAGGAGATAGTATTACATTCAATAAAGTGGATACTGTAAAACTCAATAAAATATACAACGCTTCAGACATGTTATTCCTTCCAACACTGGAAGAAGGGTTTGGCTATCCAGTAGTTGAAGCTTTTAAAACCGGGTTGCCTGTACTTACGTCAAACATAGATGTACTTAAGGAGGTGTCAAGCGGGGCTGCGTTGCTTGTAAACCCTGAGGAATTAAAGGAAAACGTGGATGGTATATACAATGTAATAGATAACCATGAATACTATGTGAAAAAAGGCTATGAAAGGGCAAAATATTATGCTTCTTCAACTGTAAAGGAAAAATTACGTTCATATTACAACAGCATTTCATAAATATATAATTCTGTTCATTTTAGAAATGATTAGATGCATGGAAAAATTATATTAAATATATATTCTTGAATTTTCACCCAGCAATAGGCGTTTTCCAGCAGGTTTTAATAAATTTGCATTCATGATAACAGAATTTTCTCCAATTATGGAATCAACTATTGCATTTTCCGTATCTATATTTGAATTATCCATTATTATAGAGTTCTCAATTGACGCTTTTTTTATGGTGCAGTTATTACCTATGCTGGTATACGGTCCTATAAATGTTTTATCCTGTATAACAGTATTATCTCCAATTATAGCTGGACCTCTGATAAGTGAATCATCTGACAGTACAACGTTTTTACCAATTGCAACTTTTCCTTTTACATTAGCCCTTTCTTCAATGTTTTTTCCTCTATCCAGTATGAGCATATTGGCAGCAAGTATATCATCAACGGTACCTGTATCTTTCCACCATCCATCTATTATATCATATCCAATATTCCTGTTATCCTTTAAGAGAAGCTGAATCGCCTCCGTAATTTCATACTCATTTCTCCAGGATGGTTTCAACTTTTTTATATAATCAAATATAAGTGGAGTAAAAAAGTATATGCCTGTAAGTACATAATTGGATGGTGGGTTTTCAGGTTTTTCTACAAGATTTACAAGCTTATTATCACGAAATTCGGCAACGCCAAAATCTTTCGGGTGCATTGACTTTGTTAGAACAATAAATGCATCATAATTAGATTTTTCAAATTTATCCATAAACGTTTTAATTTTACCCTCTATTAAATTATCACCTAAAATAACTACAAATTTATCATTTCCCACAAAATTACTGGTTAAAGATATTGCATTGGCGATACCAAGAGGAGCACCCTGGTCTATGTATTGAATATTGCAGTTAAATTCAGATCCATCCACATAGTAATCCTTTACCTTTTCAGGCGATATATCGCCAAGTATCATACATATATTATTTATTCCTGCGCCGGTTAAATACTCCAGTACATACTGCGACATTGGCTTATTTGCTATGGGTATCAACTGTTTTGGACCTGTGTGTGTCAGTGGTCTCAATCTCGTGCCAGCACCGCCATGCAATATAACTCCTTTCATAAATATGCTATATGTCTGATATATTTAACTATTTGTTACTATCAGGTTCTTCCAATTACCGGGAATATAAACATAAATAAAATAATAATATATTGTTGTTAATGAAAACTTTAATCATCGGTTCTGGTGGCCAGCTGGGAAGAGCATTATCATCTATTTTAGAAAATAGCATACCGCTTTCACACGATATCATCGATTTAAGAAATATAAATAACATAGAGAATACTCTTGATAAATATAGCTTTGATACAATAATTAACTGTGCGGCCATGACCAGTGTTGATAAATGTGAAACGGATCTTGACAGTGCATATTACATAAACGGTTTATCTATGAAATATATTGCAGATTATTGCAGGGAGAATAATAAATACTTAATTCATGTTTCAACAGACTATGTTTTTAATGGCATTAAGGGGAATTACACTGAAGATGATACACCGTATCCAGTTAATTATTATGGATTGTCAAAACTAATAGGCGATAACTATGTAAATTCTTATCATAATTCATTGATAATAAGGACTTCCGGCGTATATGGATCAAAAAATAATTTTCCATTGTATGTAATAGACAGATTAAAAAACAATAGCACTATAAATGCTTTTGATAATTATTATTCTCCGGTAAATGCTAACGTACTTGCATATTCAATATCAAAACTAATAAATTTAAAGTTAACCGGAATCCTGAATATTTCCGGCTCCAGACTATCAAGATATGAATTTGCATTAAAAATAGCCGATAAATTCGGGTTAAATAAAGCTCTAATAAATAAAACGGATTATAATTCTGTAAAATTTATTGCTAAGAGGCCATATGATTCATCATTGAATAATGATAAGGCAAAGGATATACTGAAATTCAATTTTGATGACCTTGATTATAATTTAAATGAATTCAAAAGAAATATGGATAATTTAATTTAAAACCTATTGATTAACCTTTATGAAAACATTCCTGGTAACCGGTGGTGCTGGATTTATTGGTTCTAATTTTATTAACTATCTCCATAATAATTATGAAGATTATATAATTAACCTCGATAAACTATCATACGGTTCAAATTTAGATAATATAAAAATTGATTCACGCTATAAATTTATTAAAAAATCCATAGGAGATGATATAACAGAAATAATTGACAATATAGATTACATAATAAATTTCGCAGCAGAATCACATGTTGACAGAAGCATAGCTAATCCGGGGAGCTTCGTTTCCGAAAATATAAATGGAGTTCTCAATTTGCTAGAATGCATAAGAAAATCAAAGAATGACCCTGTATTGATTAATATAGGCACAGACGAGGAATATGGCGATACAATAGATGGCTCTTTCACAGAACAGGATATGCTTAAGCCTTCATCGCCTTATTCTGCATCTAAAGCTGCTTCTTCGATCCTTGCATTATCCTATTTCAGGACATATGGAATAAAAACTATGGTAACAAGGACATCAAATAACTTCGGGAAATACCAGTTCCCTGAAAAATTGATACCTAAAACAATTATAAGAAATCTATTGCATCTTGATATACCATTATATGGAAATGGTAAAAATATAAGGGACTGGATTTATACAGAGGATAATGTCAGGGCTATACTGACTGTGCTATTCAAAGGAAAATATGGTGAGATATACAATATATCTTCAAATAATGAACTGGAAAATATCGATATAGTTGAGAAGATTTTTGATATAATGGAAAAGAAAGGAAATATCAAATATGTTTCTGACAGGCCCGGGCATGATGTGAGATACTCAATAAGATCGGAGAAATTAAAAAATCTGGGATGGAAACCGGAATATGGTTTCATGGATGCCTTAAAATTAACGGTTGAATGGTACATTAACAATGAAAAATGGTGGAAACCATTAATAGGAAACAATACCCTGTCCGAGGAGCCATGGAAATTAAAATGGGATTAAAAATGTAGAGCCAGCTCATTTAAATGTTTTAAGTTTTTATCCTTTTCCGATATTATTATGTTTTCAGGCAGACTTATATTTAATTCCTTATCATCATACCTTATTCCAGAATCAAGAGACTGGTTAAACTCATTTGTGGTTAAATATAACACATATGAATCTTCCAGTGCAAGAAAGCCATGGGCAAAACCTTCAGGGATATATATCATTTTGCCATTGGTTATTTCATATTCTACATGGTTTTTAAACGATTTTGAGCTTTTTCGTAAATCTATACCGTAATCAATTATTTTGCCTGATATTACCGTAACTAACTTTCCCTGAGGTTCAGGATTTAACTGGAAATGGAATCCACGGAAAACATTTTTTTTTGAAAACGATAGATTTACCTGTGCAAATTTATTATGTATATTTAAGTCCATTAAAATTTTCTGCCTGTATACCTCTTCAAAGAATCCCCTGTTATCACTGAATTTTTTACTATCTACTATTTTTACATCTTTAATTGCAAGGTCGTCTGTAATTTCAAATGGCATTAGTTGTTATTAATCTTTATTTAATAAATTTATTGAAGTATTGTCCGGAGATTTTATGGAATGTATTTCTCCATTAATCCCCTATTACCATATGCATGATAGTTCGTCAGGATAGATTAAATTAGCAAGAATAACAGGATAATGAACGGGTATGGTGCTGGGCATCATTATAAAGGATGCTAAAGAACTTATACAGTATGATCGGGCAGAATGTAAATACATCTACAATACACTGGAATACGTGTACAGTAAAGCCAAGGGTATGCTTAACAGGAAGCCTGAAAATATTGCGGAATCAGATCTGAAATCTCTGTATAAAGATTTCCTGGAGATAGATGTACCATATGAGCCAAAGAAATGTAAATGATTTGTAAACAACAAGCTAAGGCGCAAAATGGACGATTCATTCAGGTTTATAATAAGCAGGTCAGTTGAACCTATAGATAATAGGGCCATTAGTTATATACCGCAAGGTATGTGGTGGTTCAATGACCCGGAAAGGGGCAATCAGATTAAAAGGATTAGTGTACTGGTATCATAAGGAGAAAAGGAAAACTTAGAGGTATATTAAAACATGGTAACTCAAACTGTAGAACCTTTACAGTATAGCAATATATTAATAAATAATCTTTACTTATAGATTTAAATGTTTTCAAACCTTCGTGAAAAAATATCTAAATATTTTCGTGGTCACAGAAAAGATTTCCTAGCATTTTCAATAGCCATTGCATTTTTCATAGTATTTTCTATATTTTCTATCCTACAGTATTATTCACTTGGAACAGCTGCATATGACCTTGGTGTGAATGCCCAGGAACTTTATAGTTTTATACACACCGGAAGCTTCTATACGCCGTTGCTCGGTGAAAATGCATTAGCCCAGCATTTTACACTCTTCAAATTTCTGCAGGTTCCACTTTATTACCTTTTTCCCTCTCCTGTTACCCTGATGATTTTCGAGGACGTATTTATTGCGTTAGCAGGGTATATTGTATATCTCCTCTCCATGAATCTTCTAAAAGACCATATAAGATCTGAAAAAATACTTTTCCTCGTATCAATAGGATTTTTGCTTTCATATGAGTTTTCGCCATTTTCTGAGGGTTTGGTATCGTTCTCTTTTCACAATATGGCATTTTTGCCATTCTTTTTTTTGCTTGCATTTTATGCATTCCTTACAGAGCGGAGAATTCTACATATAGTTTCCATAGTATTCATAATATCCCTACATGCGAATTTTGTTTATATGGTAGCGGTACTGTTATTGTATGAATTTCTATTTCTTCATACATACAGGGGCAAGAAAATTAATACATGGTTTTTACACAATGCAAATTCCAGGAAAATTGCTAATTTTTCTCTTTTCATACTAGCCATAGTATTGCTATATGGATATGTTGTCCTTGCAGGAATTATAAAACTCCACCTTGCGGGGATTTCCTCAATTTCTATTCTTCCCACCACAGGGGAATTTGGAACTCCTACAGGCTCCCCGATTGAACTTGTATTATTGCTGTTAGAGAAACCAGGCGAATTCATATCAATTATCAGCACCTATCGCGGGGATAAATTATTCTTCATTAATCTCCTGTTAAAATCCACTCTCTATCTGCCTTTATTCTCACCAATGTCACTTGTTCTATCTATTCCATATATGTTATACGCATTTCCATCGTCATATGGACCATACTTCCAGCTTGGATATCAGTATCCTGCAATGGTGCTGGGTGCTATTTATATATCGGCTATAATTGGGACACATAATCTGATCAGGTTTGTAAAATATATTTCCGGGCATTCTAAACAACTAACATTAAAATTAAAGAAGGTTTTAAATCATAAGCATGAGAGAACAGGAATTGCTATCGTATCTATATTAATAGTCCTGTTACTGGTTATATCTCTACCTTACGGAATTTTATCGCCGGTGGAATTGGAACAGGCACCGCACGGGAGCAACATGAAAGATATATACGAAGAAATACCATGTGGAAGTAGTGCATTCCTAATTAATATATCAGGAACTCTTCCGAAAAATTCGTATATACTGACCGAAAACACATTAATGCCATATTTCAGCAACGATCTGCACATCTATGCAACTCCATGGACACCAGGATATCATAACAATTTATCAAAATACCAGTATATAGTTATCCAGAATAATTCTTTCTGGGCTACATATGGGGGGAACTACTCACTTCAGAATATTGTTAACAACGGTTTAACAAACGGTACTTACATAACAATAGACAGGTATATTCCTGGAAATATGATGATTCTGGAGAACACACACTATGTGCCTGCTTACAAAAAGTAATAGATATTAGACAGAAAGACACTGTAATACCTTAATTTCATATAACATTGTTTATGTGTGGATTAGTCAATTTTATCATATATAATATATATCATAAAACACTATATAATTACAACAATATTCTAGAGGCTTTATGCAGTTTTCAGTGATATAACTTATTCTATTGAAATTTCAAATATTCATGCATTTCAATATGAAAAATAATAAACATGGCTAAATTAATTTATATCGAATCTGCATTAGCTTTTAATGAAAGTCTTATTGATAGACGAATTTTCTAGAATTGGTGGTGGTCAGATTTTATCCAAACTCTTGCTGGACTATTTTAATAAGAACTATGGGCAGACATACCTAGCCGTTGACAGGGAACATACATATTTAGAATATGAACATTTAATAGAAACTCCCTATTATTTCAGGGAAAACATGAAATTACCTTTTTTATATTATTACGTAGCAAAAACAAAAAAATTCTTAAGGCACTATATACAGAATCAATTCGATTTAGTTTTTAATAATCACCCTAACATGTTCCTGTATAAAGCAGATATTAACGCTTTGCATGGTTTTTCTTTTCTTGACCAGATAATAGATGAATATGGAAATATTAAGAATAAAATAATTTTTAATTTTATCAAGAAAAGTGGAATGTATAATTTATACGACAATGCTAACTTTTTCGTTAATAGCAGGTATACTTTGCAAATATCGAATAAATTGTTTCCTCTGTTAAATATAAAACCTCATTTAATGAGAGTAATATATATTCCCGTAGAATATAGGAATAATCTTGATCAATCAATAAAAGAAAAAAATTTAGTTGTAAGTATAGGCAGAATAGATATACGGAAAAATTATGAATTATTGCTAAAAATAGCGGATAAGTTAAAAAATCACAGATTTATAATAGCAGGTGCATTGAACAGGGGAGATGAGGAATATTATCACAGTTTAGTAAAAGTCAAACCGGATAATGTGGAAATTAAGCCAAACATAAATGAATATGATAAAATTGAATTATTAAAAAAAGCGGCAATATATATACATTTGAATAGGAGAGAGCATTACGGAATATCAATATTAGAAGCGATGTCATATGGCATTGTCCCTGTTGTTCCTGAAAGTGGCGGTCCGTGGGAAGATATAATAGAACATGGAAAATATGGATATGGATTTAATAACATAGAGGAAGCAGTGGAACAAATAAAAAGCATTGATTTTGATATTGTAAAAACGATAACAGATTCAATGGACAGATTTTCATTTAAAAATTTTTATTATAACATGCATAATTTTGTAGAAGAGGTTCAAAATAGTTAAATAGCAATGATTATTAGTCTATTTAGTGAGATTCAAAATAAATTATTTTTATTTATTAATTACGTTCACAGTTTTATGGATATTGATAAATTTATGGTATATAGTATTCAATGTATACAATTTAAAAAATGGCGAAATAGTAGATACCACCACATCATTGCAATCACTATTGTCCGCATTTTATCATCAGCCTTTTGTAAATACGGTGCCGGGTGGGTCATATTTCAGTGTGCACGCTTCTGAAATATTAATACTATTGCTACCATTCTTCGCTGTCTGGCATAGCTTCATAAATTTATACATTATCCAGAGTGTTTTAATTTATTCCTCCAGTATACCACTATTTTTGTTAGCACAGAAGAAATTGCAAAATGATAAAGCATCTTTTTTAATGGCAATGGTTTTTTTGTTAAATCCATACATACATGACAATCCATTTGAAACTTTAACTTTATTCATGGGATTTATAATATATTCATATTATTTCTTTGACGCAAAGAGATATATAGCATTTGCAATAACATTTTTACTTGCCTTATCTACAATGGAGTTTAATCCTGTAATAGGTGGATTTTTCGGTTTATACCTTATACTATTATTTTTGTATGATAGAATTAAAATCTCCAGCATTAAAAATTTATTTAAAAAACCTGTAAGGCAGTTTAAAGCTATAAAATCTCTTTTATCAGAACTTAAAAATTTTCAATCTTATTTTTCTATTGGAATAATATTACTGATAATATCGATAGGATTTTTCTATGCTGATAAATATTTAATATTATATTTTTCACATGGTTCACATGCTATAACAAGCAATATAGCCGGTTCCAACATCTCTTCTATTTCAACTATATTTAATGGTTTTAAAACAGATATTTCATCAAAAGTAGACAACTTAATGTATTTAAATGCCCCCTTCCTTTTCTTATCTTTTCTAAACCCACTTGCATTACTTGAATTGCCATGGTTCTTAATATATTCTATATCAACATTTTCACCATATTGGAGTATAAATATGTATTATGATTCATATATAATCCCATTCGCTGCTATTGCTGCTATATTAGGCCTTTATAAAATACACAGCATGCTTGGAGAAGCCGACAGGAAAAAAGTCGTGAACAGGATAGCCTACTTAGCCCTGATAGTAACTTTAATATTATTGATATCAAACATAGTAGCACCCATGGTAACAAATCCTGTTGCACCTGTAAACTCTAATGAATGCGGGGTTGACCAGCTTGCATCCCTGTTACCCGGAAATGCGAACGTTACAACAGGAGTAAATGAATTGCCGATAGTTAGTTCGCATGCATATGATACATGGTTTTATGGCCCTGAAAATAAGTATATTATTTTCAACATCACAAATTCGCCTAACCTGAATGATTATGGATTTTTAGCTGCTTCAGGTGCATATGCACTTTATGAAAAAGGTTATACAGGGACTCCCAAATTTAATGACTTAAATTATTCAGAAAAAGCAGGCAGTTTTTCACCAGGTTCCCGATTAAGTATTCAATTATTAAAGGGCATATACATCCCTCCCGGAGATAACAATATATCATTAAAACTAAGTTATTCCGGCAAAGAGGTACATATGATAAATTCAAATGCAAACAGATCATTGTTTTTGAATGACAGCTATGCAATGGTATACCCATTTAAGTTGAACAATTCTGAACAGCTAAGTAATATTGTTCTGGACTCAAATATGACATATGGCTACTATACTCTGCAATCTATGATTACAACGTCATTTAATGGAGCACAATTAAACTCATCGTCAATAATTTCGACAGAAAGTTATAGCCAGGACCAGTACAATATGACTGACGAAAATTTTAATTACAAAAATGTACAGTTGGATTCTGGCAAAACCTATTATCTGTGGTTATGGTCTTCAGGTGATCCGGGAGGATTGACATTTCCCGTTGAAAATTCAACAAATTCACATTCGTATATAGTTAAAATATACAATGGGACTCATACAGATTCATATGGATATTCTATCCACAAAATATACAGTTATAGAGAAGAAAAGTTGGCACCAAAATTAACCTTTGTTTATAACTCCGACAATATTCATAAAGCTTCAAATATATATGTATCAATTGGTGGCAGAATGACAGAATTGAATGTAACAGGTAATTCTATATATAATTTTCCCCTGGTCGGAAAAGATGTATATGTTAATTCTGCTATATTGAATGGAACATTGGAAATTTCATACACAATCTATTCCTTGAGCGGTAGAGAAATAATAAATCCGCTTTTACAGCATCCTTACATAATACTCGGGTTTATATTTATTTCATCTGTTTTTGTTTATCCTGTGAGTTCATTTGTAAATAAAAATGGAAATGTATTAAATCTGAAATTAATTGAAATCTCTTTAATAATATCTATTACTGTCTTCTATTCCGTGTTTACATTATATTATTATAGATTAATCAATTTTGATTTAGTATACTTTAAAATTATCGGGATAGTTATTGCCATATCCTTCTTTTTATTTATATTAAGGTTCAATAAGAATAAACAATGATTTCCGGCAAATGTAATATTATTGCAAGGATTGAATTTTATTTTATTGAGTCAAATATTTTTGTATCCGAAAATTAATATACAATTGTAAGTATATATATCACAAAGTATTTTTATGATTTCTTATTTCAACTACAATTTTGAAAAATATTATTAATACTACATTAATATAAGAAGCGTGAATATAGGTATAACAGGTCCCGACATTATTTTAAGTTATGGCGGAGCGCAAACCCATACAATAAATGTTATAAAAATATTGAATAATTATTTTAATATTATATACTTGCCTAATCCCGAAATATATAATAAATCAAAATAAAGCATT
>JAKAAK010000075.1 GCA_021797025.1 Thermoplasmata archaeon | reverse complement strand
TGATTATCTGTTCCACTCCCGTATGCCCACGGGACATTTTATAAGTTCTGTCCGGTGTTACACCATAGGTTACATCTGCACCGGCATTCTCCATAGCCCATGTATCCTTTCCTTCAATATCCAGTGATATATTATTATGGGGAATATCCTTTATATATACTATTTTATATTCTGCAGAAAGTGTGTGAATCAGATTTTTAATTATCGTCCTCTTTCCTGAGGAAGATGATCCAAAAAATGTTAAAATTTTCATATAATTATATTATAAATTAATATAAAAAATTAAAGGAACAGATGGTATCCGAGTGCAAAGTTCAATGTGGCTGCAAATGTAAGATACATTAACCATGTTCCTGTAACCAGCTGGAAAATGGCCTTGGTTCTTGCCCATGATGGTGAGTGTATGAGGCTTGCCGGTATATCACTGATATAAACAAAGGCAAGCAGTATGAACAGAATCATTACAGCTATATCATTGCCCAGGCCGAATACTACTGCACCGATTATGGAAATCCACAGGAAACCCACTGCCATGAAACCATCCACTGTGGTATCTGCATTTTTGTACTTATTATACCCCAGGGCAAACCAGTGTACACCATAAGCTGTAAAGGCAAGCCCTGCCATATACAGTATCGGCGAAGACCGGAAGGCAGTGAACACGGTCAATCCCAGGAATATGTAAGTTCCGGTAATGAATTGCATAAATCCCGGCATAAATATGCCCCATAAACCCATAGCGTGGTTAACGTTTTCATTACTCTCCTTGGGGTACTTAAAAAATACAGACCCTCCAAAGACAAAATAACCTATCCCCAGACCGAAGAACCCAACCGCGAGAGGCGGTAAAGCTGCAGGTATCATATAAATATAATCCTGTGAACTATTTATAGTTTATTACCTATATTTTTATATTTTTATTCATGAATCTCGGAATCCAGCTTTTTGCAAATGTCAGGCTGTATGAGAGTTTCTCAAAGCTATCCTTAATCCTGCTTTTCAGATCATCCTCATCCATCTTTCTCTCTATTGGATACATCTCTTTTTTGCCATGAAAATGTAATACTTATAAGTATAATAATGTTAGTAAATAACTATAATGTATTCTATCAGAACTAATATCATAATATTTAAATATTATCGAATGAATATAATAAGGTGATTTCATGGCTGCAGATAAAATTTTAATTGATGGGGTTCAATTTAATGCAGATCGGGGAAAAACCATATTGCAGATAATGATGGATAATGGCATTGATATACCGCATGTTTGTTACAATCCCGCTCTCGGCGCAATAGAATCCTGTGATACGTGTATAGTTAATGTAGAGGGTAAGTACCTGAGGGCATGCTCGACCAAGGTTAAGAACGGCATGCAAATAAAATATAATGACCCTGAAATTAAGGCAAGGCAGGTAGAAGCGGTCAATAGAATACTGCACAACCATGACCTTTACTGTACTGTCTGTGAAAATAATAACGGAGACTGTGCACTCCACAGCGCTGTGGACACTCTTCAGGTGACTAGGCAGAAATATCCATTTACATCCAAGGGATATAAAGTGGATTCAACTAATCCATTTTACCGGTATGATCCAGACCAGTGCATTCTATGCGGAAGATGCGTAGAAGCATGCCAGGATGTGGAGGTTAATGAAACACTTCATATAGACTGGTCACTTGAAAGGCCACGTGTTATATGGGACGACGGAAAGGCGATAAATGATTCCTCATGTGTATCGTGCGGCCACTGCGTTACAGTATGCCCGGTAAACACATTAATGGAAAAATCAATGCTTGAAGAGGCAGGTTATTTTACATCACTTACCAGAAAGGCAAAATACAATCTAATTGAATTTGGGAAGGACCTTGAAAAGCCCGTGGGAAATGGCTTGATAATGAAAATCAGCAATATTGAAGCAAAAATGAGGGAGGAGCAGATAAAAAAGACCAAGACCGTATGCACATACTGCGGTGTCGGGTGTTCCTTTACAATGTGGACCAAGGGTAGAAAAATATTGAAGGTGCAGCCAGAGTTTGAATCACCTGCCAACGGCATATCAACATGCATAAAGGGAAAATTCGGCTGGGGCTTTGTTAACAGTGAAGAACGCCTGCAATATCCACTTATAAGAAAGAAGGGCAAATTTATAAGGGCATCCTGGGAAGAGGCAATAGAATTTGCTACGAAAGGCTTAAAGAAAGCGGCTGAAAAGCACGGAAACGAATCGGTTATGTTTATAACGTCCTCAAAGGGAACGAACGAAGAATCATACCTTATGCAGAAACTTGCAAGGCAGATCTTCCACAACAATAATGTTGACAACTCGTCAAGATTCTGCCAGGCCCCTGCCACTACAGGACTCTGGAGAACCGTTGGATATGGAGGGGATGCCGGATCAATACAGGATATATATAAATCGGAACTTGTAATGATTTTCGGAGCCAATACTGCTGAATCTCATCCGGTCCTTGCAACCAGAGTGAAGAGGGCACACAAGCTCAATAATCAGAAATTAATAGTATCGGATCTTAGAAAGAACGAAATGGCAGAAAGGGCAGATATTTATCTTCATCCTTCACCTGGCACTGATATAGTGCTTTTATCAGCACTTTCTAAATACATAATAGACAAGGGCTGGAACGACAAAGAGTTCATAGAAAAGAGGGTAAACAATTTTGATGAATATCGAAAAAGCCTTGAAACATTTACCCTGGAAAACGCATCAAAAATAACAAAAATTCCCGAAGAACAGATAATAAAAACAGCGGAAATGATACATAGTGTAAAAAGTATGTGCATACTCTGGGCCATGGGAATAACACAGCACTCTGCGGGTTCAGATGAATCAACAGCTATTTCCAGCCTGCTTCTGGTAACAGGCAATTACGGAAGGCCTGGAACCGGGGCATATCCTTTGAGAGGGCATAACAACGTGCAGGGCGCCAGTGATTTCGGGTCAATGCCTACCTACCTTCCGGGATACCAGCCAATAAAGGATGAGGAAGCCATTAAAAAATTTGAAAAGGCATGGCATACTGAACTTTCAAGAAAACCCGGCATTGATAATGTATCCTGCATAGAAAATATAGACAACGATAAGGTCAAGGCAATGTACGTTATCGGGCAGGAGATTGCTTCAACTGGTCCAGATGCAGGAAAAACAAGGGTTACACTTGAAAAACTCGATTTCCTGGTTGTCCAGGATGTATTCTTCTCTGAAACCGCAAAATACGCCGATGTTGTATTACCAGCATCCGTGAGCCTTGAAAAGGAAGGAACATTTACCAACACAGAAAGACGCATACAGAGGATTTACCGGGTTATGGATCCCTATGCGGAAACAAGGCCGGACTGGGAAATTATACAGGGCATAGCAAACTCCCTGGGAGCTGGCTGGAAGTATACTCATCCCTCAGAGATAATGGATGAAGCCTCTTCTCTGTCACTCATATTTAATGGAGTAAACTACGAAAGGTTAGAAGGATTCAAAAGTCTCCAGTGGCCAATGGTTAACGGGCATGATTCGGAATACCTTTATACAGACAGATTCAATTTTCCGGATGGAAAGGCAAGATTTTACCCTCTTTCATATAGACCACCACTTTCAATATCAGAGGAGTATCCCCTGCATTTGAATAATGGAAGGATGTTAGAGCATTTCCATGAGGGGAATGAAACCTTCAAAACTGAGGGAATAAAAGAAAAGGTTCCGGATACATTTCTGGAAATTTCACAGAAACTTGCAGATGAATATGGAATAAATACAGGAGATTATGTAAGAGTGATGTCAAAATGGGGGAGCATAAAGCTTAGAGCCCTTATTACTGAAAGGGTAAGTGGGAATGAGCTTTATATGCCAATGAATGCCGCTTCTGATGATGCTACTGTAAACCTTCTCACATACTATAACAGGGATCCTGATTCAGACACACCATCATACAAGGAGTTGCCTGTGAAAATCAAAAAATTGAAGGGCAATGGTGGAATCCCGTTACCGGCAAATAATTCTCGATACGCAACACCACACCCACAGAAAGGCATAATGGTGGACGAGAAATGGAAGAGATCAGATTATATAAAATTAACAGATGATTAAAATGTCTAAACCTATAGAATATATTGAGGAAAATAAAACAGAGGACGATTCGCTTATACCGGATGAATACAGAGAAAGCCTTGACTCTTTTCTGAAAACCATCAAGAATCTCAACGATTCCGGTTTTCTTACACTGGTTAATGCCATGGCAGCAAATTATAAGTTTATAATGGACACGTTTTCAGACCAGTTCAACTCTGATACAACAAAAAAATCGATTACAAATATTATGAGCATATTTGACCTCCTATCAAAACTTGATCCAGATGTGACTGTTAACCTGATGAATCGGCTGGGTGATTCTATAAACAGTGCCGGCAAACCTCAGGATAAGGACCTCATGGATATCATGAGGATGCTCAACGATAAAACTGTTGCAGGATATATAACCCTGATTCTGAAGATACTATCCGGCCTTCAGGAGAAAAAATGAGCGGATTTATAGAAAGAAAAATATTACGGGTCAATAACGGGATTCCTGTAAAAGAAGCCGATATGCTTACTGTGGAAGAGCCACTGGAAATCAAAATAATCCATAATGAAATTGAATACAATGTATCAGTTATAATGCGGACTCCGGTAGACGATTTCTCCCTGGCGGCTGGATTTCTATTTACAGAGGGAATAGTAAAGGAGAACAGCATAAAAGAGATCAAATATTCAAATTCCGCAAAAACTTCAGAAAAGAACAACATAGTCCAGGTTGAAGTTTCTGACTTCGAGGAAAATCTTCTGGGCAGGAGGAATTTCTACGTAAATTCCAGCTGTGGTGTCTGCGGCAAAACCAATATAGATGATATATTTGTAAAATCCGGGGAGCTTATAAAAAATAAAAGTGTTCTGAATTATGAAGATATCTTAGAAATGCCAGAAATAATGAAAAGGTCACAGAAAATATTTAACAGTACAGGTGGAATACACGCAGCTGCTATTATAGACTATTACGGAAATGCTCTCTCCATTGGAGAAGATATAGGCAGGCATAATGCCGTTGATAAGGCCATAGGGAAGATGGTCCTGAATGGAACTAAAAGAAATCCGGAGGCTGTGCTTCAGGTCAGTGGCAGGGCAGGATTTGAAATACTCCAGAAAGCCGCAGTGTTCGGAATACCGGTTGTAAGCTCAGTATCTGCCCCTTCATCACTTGCCGTTGAACTGGCCGATGAGTTCAATATTACCCTTCTATCATTTGTCAGGGGAAACAGATTCAACGTATATACCCATGGAGAGCGTATAGAACTGAGAAACGGCTATTCACAGATCTCACGGAATTGACATATTAAACTAATAAATATTTTTATTATTTAAGCAGGTCCCCCAGCCTCCTGTAAAGTGTATCGTCGCAGGGATAATTCAAATAATCCGAAATAAATTCATCAGGATTGTTTTTATATTTCAGGAATCTGCTGATATATTTTTTTAACTGTTCCACAGACCTTTTATCGGGCTGCTTGAAATCTATCCCATTAGAATTTTCTCCTGTATTTATTTTTCCCCTCAGGCTGATGTAACCTATTGCGATATCAATATTATTCACATCTATGCTGTTCTTTATGGCATAAAGTATCCTGTAGGCCTGGAGCTGAACTCTATGATGTGATGATCTCTCAGTTGTTTTATCTGTTTTATAATCAAGAATTACATACCTTTTACCATTTCCGAATACGGCATCAAGTTTGCCGTAAAACATTATTGAATCAGATTCATTGGCAAAATCCGGAAACATCTGATTTACCCTTGCTATAACAGAAACTTCAGACTCTATCTGCTCCATACCATATGCAGATTTTATCTGATTAACAACAGATTCTATGTTATCAAGGACTTTTCTATCCTTAATGGATAATATTTCTTTTTGAATTTCTCCCTTATAAAGCGATTCTGCCATTTCATGTGCATTTAAACCATAATAAAGTGCCTCTGTCTTCTCATTTAACTTCAATATGTTATTTTTTAATAGCCAGTATGGATTGTCCAGGCTTATAAGTGAATAGGAAAGTACATTCTTTGATTTGAAGAACTCATATACCTTTTCCTTTAGCCAGGCATCGTTCCCTTTGATAATTTTATCTGAACCGGTATAGTTTCCGGAGACAAACTGGAGATATGCCTCATCAAATTTTGTTTTGTCAGGCACAGGAGATTTTTCACTGAAAGCCTCATCTATAACTAACTCAGAATATTCAGGTATGAGATAGGTTGGTGCCTCTCTAGTGGATGCGCATATCCATAATTTTTCCCTTGCCCTGGTAAATGCAACAAAATCAATTCGTATGCTCTCATTTTTTAATTCATCATCCACATCTATGCCTTTTACTGTTTCTATTATGGATGAAACTATCAGGTCTATATACGCATCCGAAACTCTAGGTTTTTTTGGTAAATATATGACCCGGTCAAATTCCCTGCCCTTTGCCTTGTGCACAGTGGTGAGCACCAGTTTTGAATTGCCTGCCTTTACGCCATTTTCAGAATATGATAAATCAAGGAAATCAAAGAAGTTTTCTCTTGTATATTCCTTTTCACCCTGGAAGAATTCATCAATAGAGGATTTAACAGTGGATGCAGTGAGGAAATATTCCTGGCTTATTGATGCTGCAACCGGCAGGATCCTTGTATCGAATAGTTTTTTTATGCCCTCCTTTGATAGTGCCATGTTCCTCAGGGAAAAAAATGGATTCCCAGTATCAAACCGGTCAATTGTGCTACTATCATTATGCAATGATTCTGAAATTTCAAAGGCTTCCTTGAGGGATAATCCTGAAAACGGTGTAATTAACGCTGAAATAATATCATCATCATTATCATACAGCATTCCACGGAGAAATAGGGTAATATCTTTTTTTGCCTCTGTGACGGAATGTACATTTGAATCGCTGGAATAATCGATATTATACTTATCAAGTAGCGTTGAAAGCATGTCTATCTGAGCATTTGTCCTAGCAATTATTCCTGTTGTACCTTCATGGTTAGATATTTCTGATATCCTATTTATTACCGATTCTTCTGGGGATTCTGACTGTATTACGGTTACCTTCGCACCCTTATCATGCACCCCCTCAAAATTTTCAAGCTCTTCTGCATCTTTTTCAAACTTCATATAGTAATTCTTGGAATACTCCAAAATTGTGTCTGTGCTCCTGTAATTTGTTTTCATATTTTCTTTGGCAACACTTGCATCAGCAAGTAAAGAATTAAACACTGATAAGGCACCTCCCTGAAATCCAAAAATAGACTGCTTCCTGTCGCCCACCATGAATTTTATATTCCCGGAGGACTTTGCAATTGCTGCTTCTATATCATTAATATCCTGAAGTTCATCAACGAAAACATATTTATAGACTTTTTTACCCTTAAATTTTTGAAATTCAAAAAGAAGGTCATTGAAATCCAGATTTCCCTTTTTTTCCTCGTAGTATTTGAATGCCTGGTAAAAATAATCAAATAAATACTGTTCCTCATCTGCACCAATATTTCTTACCCTGCCTGTAGAAAACTTTTCTCCTATTATTTTCAATATTTTATCCCTGAAATTCTCAATATCCTGAGGAGTAATACCGAAGCTTTTGATATACCTTATTGCATTTTCCAGCTTTGGTACTATTTCATTTATTACATAATCGCGGGCATAGTTGAATGCCCTGAGATCTCTCAATTTTTTGTATATTAAATATCGTGCCATATTGTATGAAATAATAGAATTTTCCGAGTTAATTCCCGGTAAATGGTTGAATGCAAGTGCGTGGAATGTGTATATATTTATATCATAGGCGGTATATTTGCCAATTTTCCTGGAAATTAACTTCATATCAATGGTGTTCTGAAGCTGAGCCACCGCATTATTAGTGAATGTGATGCAAAGTATACTATCAGGTGATATTCCCTGTTCTATAAGATTAACCACTTCGTCTGCTATTCTGGTCGTTTTTCCAGTACCCGGATTGGATATCACCAGTGTATCTTTATTTATCATGCAGAAACTAATAGTGTACTCTTTAATAAATTATAAGGTTTAATAGTTTTAAGATTGATTTGTAATATTTTGATTAAACTTAATATATGTAAAAATGATACACAAGGGCAGAGGTTACCGAGTTAGGACAAAGGCGCTAGATTAAGGGTCTAGTCTCGAAGGAGTTCGCGGGTTCAAATCCCGTCCTCTGCATGAATACAAATACTCTATACATTAAATATTTTTGTTAAATAGATCTGTATACCCATATGATTTAACTTATTTACTGTATAAGGCAAATCCTTTTTTAGAGTATTTATTACTATTTTATCGCCTATTAAATTAAATGGAATGCCGGTATCAGATATTTTTGATATATTATTTTCATCGGTTGATAAAATTAATGTTATCTCATTATTTTTAATATTATGTATCTCTTTAAGAATTCTTCCAGATTTCATAAATATAATTGTATCAGAGATATCCTCAACCCTAGATAAATCGTGGCTACTTATTATAATTATATTATTTCCATCATTCATTTTTTTAATAATATTCGATAGTTGTTCAGAAATAGAAGGGTCAAGCCCATCAAATGGTTCATCAAGCAGTATTATGTCACTCTTTACCATCAGTGCCATTCCAATATTTAGCCTTCTTTTCATACCCTTTGAATAATTCTTTACAGGTTTATTTTTATCAAGATTAATCATATTTAATATTTCTTCAGGCTTATATAAAAGGTTATTCTGATTTACAATATTTTTTATAAAATTATAATGATCCAATGCCGTTAAATTTCCATAATATGCTGGTAGTTCTGGTAAATAAAATGTCAGCCCCTCAGTCTTTATTGTTCCAGATGTGATTTTTATCAGTCTGGAAATCAATTTTAATAATGTTGTCTTACCGGCACCATTCGGACCAACAACAGAATATATTCCCGGTTTATCAATACTTAATGTTATACCATTGATAGCATAACCTTTAGATTTTCTATATCTTTTGTATACGTTATTCACATTTATACTATTCAATTTTACCACCGAGGGGAAGACCTATAAAAAGTTTACCATATTTAAGTGTTATAATGATTTTGGTTACACCATAACCGGTTTTCATTAAATACTGAACGCCCGTAAGTTTAATTAAAAATTGCCCGTTGCTGCTGGTGATATTTGCATATGATGTATTTTTGTAATTACAGGAATATATGTAAGCTGAAGCATTTACTGGGAGATTTGAACCAGGAGTGTTTCTTAATGATATATTTATATTCTCACCATTGTTAATAGATTTGTTATAATATTTATAATATATTCCTGAGAGGTGAATTTCAGGATTATTATAGGTTATTATAGGATTTATTTGGTAATCGCATAGCGGGAGTGAATAATCAATATTCTCTATTTTATAATAACCAGCAGGGGCTAACGTATAACAAGGATACCTGTAGCCAGAATTTTGCAAAACTGTTTCATTCCAGGATGATATAATATGATCATTTCCTGTAATATTAAACTTTATTAAACCATAGAGTTGCTCCGGTGTAGTACCATTAACACCTAAATATTCTATTTCGGCACCGGAGGTATACGTTGCAGCATTAATTATAAATGATCTGTAAGGTAGACTGGCAGTAGCGTTTACATAAACCGTTAAGTTGTGTCCCTGTGTTATATTATTGTCGGCTGGTGTTATAGAAACATTAACGTTATCTGTCAAACTTTGGTAATATTTAACTCCAAAATTTACTGAAACAAGGATAACCAAAATTGATAATAAAATAACAATTAATTTCTTGTTCATTATAAACCTCCATAAAATTTATTTAAGATATATATCCCATACACACTTTTGAATTTTGACTATAGGAATGGGTATATACGCATATTCCCCACCAGGAGCTGGTAAGTGAACACATGCTGTCATGTATACTTATATCCTGGGTACTTCCAGTATTCTGAAACACAGCTACACCGCCGGTATATGTGGCGCTTGTTGGATTTGAACCCTTCTCGCCCTGGTTATCCTGGAATCTCCAGGATGCAACAGAACTGGTTCTTTGAGTTTGTGACTGGCAATATACTGGGTAACTGACTTGCCACGATATGCTGGCTGATCCACCACAATAAGACCCGCCAAGGGTATATGTAACCTTTTCTGCTGTCCCACCTGAAGTTTTATGCATTGGTGTCATACACTCTATGCTCTGCTCACCATTATCTGGCTTATCCAATTCCAGTGTTGAAGTAGTGTGTGCGTTATTTATAAGGTTATAAGGTGATAAAAAGCTATACCCACCATCTAAAACTGCCCCATTTTCCGAATTTACACTTATTTGTGCTATCCAATACACTAAGCCGTCTGTAGCCTTAAAAAGCCATATCTGGCAATATATGTCACCGTATTTATTCTGTCCACATCTAGAATAACAGCCCATAAGCACTCCATCTGTCTTTAAGTCATCCGGCGTAGTTGTATCAGCTCTTATTTTTGCGTTATTGTCTGTAGTGATTTCATTTCCTATATAAGACATACCTCCCATAGATAACATCATAAGCACAATCCACATACTTACAACTATTTTCATTTTTTTATTCATGATAATACTAATACATGACTATATATATATTTCGGTAAAACTATTACTAAATAGTTTACTATTAAATTATACGGCAACAATATATATCTTTCATTACTTTATTCATAATTTAGTTCTAAGCAAAATTACACCGGCATCTTACTTTTTATTCTGTTGTATATATCTTTAGAACCAGATACAAGAATCTGTCTGTTCTCCATTTCACCAGAAAGCGCCATTGCTATTGAGGAAACATCAGTAATGTCCTGTTTTTTACTCCCAAAATATACTGTAGCATAATTCTTTATTCTACCTTTTCCAGAAAAATAAAGCGGGGGTATAATATCGATTATATAGTCATGGGAATTGAAATCTTTCAATGCTTCCTTAACCCATTGAAGTTTTTCTTTGCTGTAACCGGCTCTAAATGCTACCTTAAACAGTTCACGGTTTAGAATATGTATTAACACATCAGAAGAGTCTCCATTCTTAATTTTTTCTATAAATTCAAAATCATTCAACCTGATATCTTCAATACTTCTGTCTTTCATGTCCATATAAGCATATCCCAGCATCTTCTGCGCTATTCTGCACGTTTTATGGAAATAAACAGTATTGAACATCAGGATCCTGGTTATTATAACTGATTCAATTGTCGGTATTGATTTCTCAACTCCTATCAGTTTATTATCATCTACCACTACCGTATTGAATAATCTCTTGTAATCGATCTGGCCCATTGTTACACCACAGAAAAGTGCGTCTCTTCTGAGGTAGTCTATTTCATCCACATCCAGAGGTCCGCTGATCATTTCCGAAAACAAAGGATATTTTTTTGATTTACCTGTGGCAATATCTGCTATATCTTTCGGGTCATATCCGTACTGTTTCAATATATCAGGTATACTGCTATCATTATACGGGGAAGACCCTGTAATAATCTTTTTTGTGATATCTTCATGGACTACTCCGTAAAGGCTGTGAAACTCTTCTTCTATTCCATGGCTGAAGGGCATATGACCAATATCATGCAGTAAAGCTGCAAGAGCCGGAATGTTGCTGTCAATGCCCAGAGCCTCCATGAGCTCTTTAGCCAGAAACATAGAACCCATGGAATGTTCAAATCTTGTATGGTTGGCTCCGGGAAATACGGTATTACACAAACCAAGCTGCTTTATATACCTTAACCTCTGAAAATACTTTGAATCAACTATTTCGCTGAATACTCCTTCTATTTTTATCGGCCCGTTTACAGGGTCCTGAATAATCTTGTACATAATAATCATAATACTGGACACGCCTGGTTCAGCCCAGGTGTTTTGGTAGCGTCCTCCACTTCCTCTCCTCCCCGCACCCTCTCAGCATCGATGGTCCAGGATACCGTTGTTCCCTTCCGGGCCTGGCGGGTTTTCCCGGTAAATTGCATGTATATCTTC
>JAKAAK010000074.1 GCA_021797025.1 Thermoplasmata archaeon | reverse complement strand
CCCCGGAATGAAAATTCTCTCTCAGAAAGTAACATGCCACCAGGAAATTCCTGGTCTCTATCTTTATATAATAAAAATTATAGTGTATACGCCATCAATTATTCGTACCGGAAATCAATGACAGCATATCTTGTCAATGGTATATATAAATATACTACATTTAGTTCATCCCCTAATTATATATCCCTACCGCAGAAGGAGTTTGAAGTTTTAGGAAAATCAGAAAATATTTCCATAAAATTTCCGGAAACACATAAAGTAAAATTTACTGAAATTAATGTTCCATCCGGGATATCATGGAAAGTTAACCTCAATTATGTAAATAGTAACATAAAATACCATAACACAAGCCTTGCAACATCAATGACAGCATATTTGCCCAGTGGAAATTATACATATTGTGCCGGCTTCCACGGCATTTTATATATATGCAAACAATTGGCAATTGATAATGAATCCAGAAATATTACTTTAGATTTTCCCGTAACATATAAAATAATATTTACGGAAATTAATGCTCCTCCAGGGGTATCATGGAAGAACACTGTATATAATGACAACTACAGTATCAGGTTCTGTCATTCCTCGGAACTTACCTCTATGACAGCATATTTACCCAATGGAACATATAATTATTGCATATATTATTCTGAATATCATTCATATATTTCATCTCAGGGTAAATTTACAGTTGGTCACAGACCGAGAGAAATTTCCATGGGATTTCCTTTAATGTATAAAGTTACATTCAATGAAATCAATGTTCCTTCAAATGTATCATGGACTGTATTTATTAAAAATAATTTAAGGTTTTCATATTATAATTCCTCCAATCTTACTTCTATGATGGCGTATTTACCCAGCGGAAAATATCAGTATACCGGCTGTTTAGATTTAATTTCATATTTACATGGGCATTTCACAGTTAGAAATAAATCCAGTAACATTACTTTACAATTTCCCGTAACGTATAAAGTTACATTTATGGCAATCAATTTCAATTCAAGAGCTGGTGGTTTTTGGCATATTAAATTAAGGAATAATAACGGTAGTATCAACTATAGTAATTATAGCCATGGCAGGTCAATGATGGTATATCTTCAAAATGGAACATATGAGTATACGCCTTCATATAATACCGGTTTTACAACAATCTCATTTTCTGAGAGAGAATTTTCATTCCGGGGCAAATCACTATGCATCACTGTAAAGTTTCCGGTGACATATAATGTTACATTCAAAGGTACTAATGTTCCACCGGGAATGTCATGGAATATTAACTCCAGGGATACATATATAAATAGTTGTGTTTCCATTGGCGGTTCTTCATCAATTAAAATATATCTACCCAATGGCACTTATAATTATACTGGATCTTATACCTTATATGGTGACACAATTTCTGTACCGGTGAATTTTACAGTTGATGGCTCATCAATGAAGGATAATGTAATATTTCCGGCTATCCATAAGGTTACATTCATTGAAAACAATGTCACATCGGGGATAAACTGGGGAATTAAACTTTCCAGTAATGGTACCTGCATTAATTATTCTCACTCTACTTTATCACAATCTATGACAGTATATTTGCCCGATGGAAATTACACTTACCATGCATATTATTCCAATCACTCTACGTGTGTTTTCATGCCAGAACGGGTGTTTACAGTTCATAACACGTCGTTAAACTTTCTCCTAACATTTGGAACGACGTATAATGTTACATTTAAAGAAAAAGGCCTGCCATCTTGGGATTTCTGGTGTGTAACATTTCATGGAATAAAGAAAAAATCATACAATTCAACCATAATTTTCCCTGCTGTTAATGGCACATATTCATACACAGTAAAGAATTTATCTGGTTATACAGTATCGTCGTCTAATTTGGTAAGAGTAAACGGAAACAATGTAACTCAGGAAATAATATTTAAACACGATGTCAAAAAAACGCCCTTTGTGTTATCTAGAACAGAAATTTATGCGGCCGTAGGGATAATAATTGTTATTGTTCTAATTACTATCTCAATTATACTGATAATTAGAAAAAATAAATATAATTCAGAACTGTAATTTTCGATGTACTACTTGTGAGTAAATTTAGTTTATACTCATAAACTATTTTCGTTATTACAGGAACTTTTTGTAAACTTCTCAACACTTCTTTCAGTAGAAATACCTATATTACAGTTATTTCTACGGCAAATATTATATAAAATCCTAACATGGCCATAGATGGATAACCCGGAAGAAATTTTAAACAGATATATAGGATTTTCAAAGGATTATATGGATCTTTCTGTTGACCCATTATCGGATTTTTACCATTACTGCAATGGAAAATGGCTTGAACAGACTCCTATACCAGAGGACAAAGCAAGATATGGCGCATTTGATATGCTTTATGAAAAGAATATGTATCTACTCAGAAAAATACTTGAAGATTCTGAAAAACATCCGGAAAGCCGTGAAGAAAAAATGCTGGGGGATTTTTACAGGTCGGCAATGGATACCAAAAGACTGGAAGAATTGAAATTCGGACCTATAGAAGGGTTAATGAAAAAACTTGAAATTTCCACAAAGGACGAACTTGCTGAACTTATGGTCAATCTTTCTATAAATGGAGTCCAGATTCCCTATGATATGAGCAGTGCGGGGGACGCTAAAAATGCTGAAATTTATTCATTATATATTTCTCAGGGTGGTTTATCTTTACCGGACAGAGATTACTATTTAACTGACGAACTCAATCCCATACTGGATGCCTATGGTAAGCATATAGAAAACATGTTCGTTCTTTACGGATACACCAGGGATAAGGCACATGAATCTGCTAAAACAGTTGTCAGGATTGAGACAGAAATGGCAAAATTCAGCAGGAGTAAAACTGATTTGAGGGATGTTGAAAAGGCATATAACCCTGTGAAAATTGATGAACTTTACAGTAAATATCCTGAAATGGGATTCAGGGCATTCTTTGAAAGTTCTGGATTTCCAAGACCAGAATATGTAATACTTGACGCACCTGAATTTTTTGAAAAGACAGAAAAACTTTTACGATCTGAAAGTTTTGAAAGCATAGTCGAATATTTGAAATGGAAGGTGCTTACAGGATCAGCCCCCTTCCTCCACGATGATGCTGTAAAGGAAAACTTTAATTTCTTCAGAAAAAAACTCCTCGGACAGGAAAAAATTACACCAAGATGGAAGACAGTTGTAAGCGTAATAGATTCCTCTGTCGGGGACGCTCTGGGAAAGCTCTACGTGGACAAATATTTTGGAAGGGAGGCTGTAGAAAAGATAACGCTGCTTGTTAATGATATAAAGGCAACCTTCAGGGAAAGGCTTGAAAAGATATCATGGATGGGAGAAGAAACCAGGAAGAGGGCGCTCCTGAAATTTTCAAAATTCAATGCTAAAATTGGTTATACCGAGCATTTTAAGGATTACTCCTCAGTTGTGATTAAGCCCGATGATTATATGGGAAATGTAATAAGATCTGGATACTTTGAAATCAACAGGCAGATGCAGAGAGTGGGTAAACCTGTTGATAAAACCGAATGGTTTATGACCCCGCCAACCGTAAATGCATATTTCAATCCTCTTGGAAATGAAATAGTATTTCCCGCAGGGATTATGCAGCCACCCTTCTTTGATCCGGAAATGGATTATGCGGTGAACTATGGCGGCATAGGGGGCGTCATAGCCCATGAGATAACACATGGATACGATGATCAGGGAAGTCACTTCGATGAAAATGGCAATATGGTGAACTGGTGGAGCGAGGAGGATAAGAAAAGATTCGATGAAATGGCTAATAAGGTTGTAGCCCTTTACAGCTCACAGGAAATTCTTCCCGGCTTAAATCTCAACGGAAAATTAACGCTGGGCGAAAACATAGCGGATCTCGGTGCGGTGCTTATAGCATATGAAGCACTTGAAAAAAGGCTCAGGGCAGAGCCCGGAAAGAATAAAAAAATTGATGGGCTTACACCCCAGCAGAGGTTTTTTATCTCATGGGGTCAGGTATGGAGAACACAGATCAGGGACAATGAAGCCAGAAGGCTGGCGGCCATAGATCCGCACTCCCTCGGTTCTGTCAGGTCCCAGATTCCACCTTGGAATCACCCCGACTTCTGCAAAACCTTTAACCATGAGAAAATGAACAGGGAAAAAATTATAATGTGGTAAGTAAAATATTTCCAGATCAAACGGTTTGAATTTATGGTTCAATATAGTTAAACCATTTTTAATTTTTTTATTAAACTGATTATATCACCTATATTTGTAATTTCATAGTCCTTGCTCTTTGACTCCTTTTCTATGCCATGTGTTACAAGCACGGCAACCGATCCCAGTGTCTTTGCCGGAATTAGGTCATTGTCAATATCTCCGACCACAACAGTACTTTCCGGTGCCGTCCCCATTATTGCCATGGCCTTCCGGTATCCCTCAGGATCCGGTTTCCCGTTTTCCACATCATCCATTGTTATCAGGACATCAACCTGTATATTCAGCCTTTCGGCCATTGCCCTTCTAGATGAAGTAACTATGGCTATTTTAAAACCTAAATTTCTCAGCTCTTTGAAAGTATCCACAACATCAGGGAAAAATTTTACATCAGAAAACATTCCTGAAAAATACCTCTCTTCGGTCATTTCAATATTGGGATCACGGGCATTCATCTTCTTTATAAGCATTGATCCCGGGTACCCTATCATGAGCCTTATCACTTCGGGATCGCTGTCTATTCCATAGTCCCTGAAAGCCATCTGCCATGCCTTTATTCTGTATGGCATTGAATCCCATATTGTACCATCAAGGTCAAAAATTATTCCATTTTTACCGGATTTCATTCTCTAAAAGTTAAAGGGTTATAATTAAGTTTACTTAAAATAAACAATTTAATTTTCAGCAACAGTTGTTTTGGTGCTCTGAATTTCAACTGTTCTTCTCCCCAGTACCTCCCTGGACAGAATCACAATAAAAGCCGCTGCGATAAATGTTATTGCACCTATAATGAATGCGTATCTGAATGCAGTTGCGTCAGGAAATGAAAATATTACATTGCCTGTTGCGGTATGAACTATATCCACAACAGTATAAAGTGATAATACTGTACCGGCTATCGGTGCACCTATGCTGCTTCCTATGTACCTGAATGTACTGTTCATGGAAGTGGCAAGCCCCATATCACGTGCTTCGACTGAGAGTACTAGAAGATTGATTATGGAAGCATTCATTATTGCCATTCCACTTCCTATTATGGCCTCATCTGCAAGTGTTAATGCAAGGCCCGGTGAGGGTGATAACAGGAGGAATCCTGCTGCTGTTACAAAGGAGCCGGCTATGGCCAGCGGTTTTATTCCAGTTCTTGAAATCAGTTTGCCTGTTACTATGGAGAAAACTATCATTCCCGCTGCAAAGGCAACCATAGAGACTCCTGTTTCCAGAATACTGAAGCCGAACCCGTATGGTGCAGGCGTTTCAAACTTATAGGAAAGTGCCTGCATTGAGAGATACATTCCAAGCCCTGACACTGTGAGAGTTATATTGGCAATCAGCACATTTCTTTTTGAGAGTAGCTTCATATCAAATATTGCCTCTCCTCCCTTGCTGTAATAATGGCTCTCATAAATGAACATTGGAATGAGCAGTACTATCCCCACAGTAAGCATTGTGAGAAACAGTACTGAATGCCATCCCCACGAAGAACCCTCTGACATTGCCAGCACTATAAGAGCAAGTGGAATTCCCAGAGCTGCTGCCCCTACGTAATCTACCTTTACATCCGGTCTTCTATATTTTGATTCCCTGACCTTCCATATTGTAAGAATTGCTAGTGCGACTATGAACGGTATTGCCGTATGGTAGGTCATCCTCCAACCGTAATAATCTGATATTAGTGACCCCAGTGGCAGGCTAACCGCAAATCCAACTCCGAACATACCGCTTATAAGTGCCTGCGCTTTAGGTACCATATTTCTTGGAAACTCTTCCCTGACCATGGCCATCCCCAGTGGCATTATTGTTAAGCCGATTCCCTGGACGGCTCTGGACACAACCATGAATGTGAAATCAGGTGAAAATCCTGTCACAGATACCGCTCCAGCATATATGAGCATGACTATGGACATCATTCTCTTTTTGCCATACAGGTCGGCAAGTTTGCCTATTACAGGGCTCAGAGCCACACCTGTAAGAAGGTAGGTTGAAAGTACAAGGCTTACCTGGTCCACAGTGATATGAAATCCTTCTGCAATGGAAGGAAGGGATGGTGTCAACATTCCCTCTACGTACATTACTGCTACGATTATCATTGCAAATAATATCAGAACGAACCTGGCATATTTCTTATCTATCTGTTGTTCCTCCATTTTATTACCTTTTATTTCATAACTATACACTATATGTATAGCAATTTATATGCCATAATTATAGTTGAGTATTTAATAGTTATCATTCACAACAATTTACTCATAAACTATATAGTAAGCCAGTTAGAAGTCTAAAGAAATATAAATTCTTAAAATTTCAATATTTTAAATCTTTTTTTGTATCCGGTTGCATATTTGGAAGCTGTTATAATAGCAGCTTTCATGCTCACATAATCGGCCATATTTTTTCCGGCTATATCAAAGGCAGTTCCGTGGTCCACAGAAGTCCTCAGAAATGGAAGCCCTATGTTCATGCTTACTGTATTCTTAAAATCATATGTCTTTGCCGCTATATGCCCCTGATCATGGTAGAGGGATAAAACAACATCATATTTGCCATTGGACGCCTGATAAAATACTGAATCAGCTGGGACAGGTCCATAAACTTTCATTGTTTCTGTTGCCATTTCCACAGCAGGAACGATCTCATCTATTTCTTCATGCCCGAACATTCCCGATTCTCCGGCGTGGGGATTTAGGGCGGCAACGGCGATCTCCGGATCAGGAAAACCCAGAAGTTTCATACTACGATAGGTATCCACAATCGCACTGTAAATACCATCCTTTTTTACCAACTTCACCGCATCCGACAGTGATACATGCTTCGATAAAAAGGTAATTCTTAGTTTTTTTACCTCAAAAAGTGTTGTAATAAATTTAGAATTTGTAAGGGCTTTCAACATTGATGTATGATCTATATATTGTGAGCCGGCTTTTATAATAGCCTCCTTGTTTATTGGGGCGGTTGCAATGGCATCAATCCTTCCTGCAATGGCAAATTCCACGGCGCCCCGAATACTGTCATAGGCTACCTTGCCTGACTGTGCAGTTATCTTTCCCTGATATATTTTTTCTCCTGTACCTGTGTTTATAAAATCTATATTTTTGATGCCGTTCATTGTCAGTTTGCACTGGCTTAATGTATCATTGAAATTATCTCTGTCACCGAAGAGTGTAATCTTAAAATTTCTGTTCTTAAATGAATTGATCGATTTTGCAACAATTTCTGGTCCAATTCCTGCAGGGTCTCCTAGAGTAATTCCTATATTGAGCATGGATAGTAATTTTTATCATGTATAAATAATTAAAAGTTTCATTATTACAATTATAAATTGTACCGGGCATATCTTATTATTGTTTCATATATATCAATATTCCCGATACTTCCCCCTTTAATAATATAATTTTTCCCGTTAAACAACCCACCTCTGATAATTCCCGTGGAAATCAATGGCATTATCTGATTTCCACTTAAAAGGAACTCGAATTCTGACGACTCAAGTAATGAATATGCAGTTTCACCGCCACTTATAATAAAAACATCTGATTGGATTAAATTATGTAAGAATTTTCTGTTTGTGAGACAATTGAAATTACTTTCGCCAAGGTAATAAAGCTTCACATCATTATATAAATTTTCACAGCTTTTTATTTTATGATTTAGAGATGCTATCTGTTTTCCCGTAATTTCTGTTATGCTCCCAACTATTATGGATATCACTGAATCATCTCCAGATATATTGATATAAGTGGTCCAGGGTCTACCGGAATTAAATTGGTGGAGATGCAATATTTTGCAATACTTTTTAGATCATCGTAGGTTCTCGAATCAAAGATAAATGTTCTATTTCTCGCTACCTCCGGTACAGAGTAATTCAGATTATGCCTGCTCTCCCGGTAAATGGTGTGATTATTAAAAGTGTATCTCCCGTAATCGGGAACGGTATCAGTCAGGGCAATATCATTATATGTGGAAATGAACTCAATAAATTCCTTCGTGCTTCCACGTAAAAGTGTATCTATTCTGGTTAATATGCTGTATTCCCGAAATTTTTTCCTCACAATTTCCAGTTTTCCAATGATACCCGTAATATTTCTCGTTTCCAGATCAATTGATATTATTTTATATTCCTGTACGGGCGTATTTCCAATATTTTTAAAAGGGATCACCGGTATCCCTGAACCAAGCATTGAAGCCATTCCAGCAGCACCGCTCAAATCATCAGAAATAATTATATATCCCATAAAATTATGATCAGAACCGGTATAATAATATTTTTTATAAAAAAAGCCTAAATTGGTGAATATTTAATTGATATACATTTAACCTGGAAATATGGAAGCTCCATACGTTAGGTGGAGAGGTAACACTATTATATTATAAATGATTGTTAAATCACACTTCTAGACGTGACTTTATGCAGCAAAAATTCGAAAAAATAGCACCTAAATTTATATACACATTAATGGTAATCATTAATAATGAATACTGCAAAAGGCACACTTCCTGCTTTTAGATGGACATCGACTGATACATGGGCATTTATTTCCTTTTCCATGGGTATGTTTCTTGAATCATATATATTCGGGATGGCTTCAATAGCAACAACATGGGTGTCCATTCCCCCGGATTATACTGCTATACTGCTATCATGGTCTCCAATATGGCTCATTCTAGGAATTGCAGTTGCTGGACCTGTATCCGATAGAATAGGAAGAAAGGATGTGTTTTATATCACCATGGCAATGTATGGTTTCGGCGCTATAGGAATAACGCTGAGTTACTCATTTTATCTAATTTTGATATTTCTGGCTATCTTACTTTTTGCATCAGGTGGTGAAATGAACACTATTATGGCACTGTCTCAGGAGATTATGCCCAGACAGCATAGAAGTTCAACCATGCTTTTAGAACTTAATTTCATACCTCTTGGTGGGCTAGTATTGGCAGGAGTGGCCTTCTCAACCGCATACAGTTCAGTATTATTTCAGAGACTTATGATTGCAGGAACCATTGTTATAGTACTTGTTGTTTTAATAGCGTCAAGGCGCTATCTTCCTGAAAGCTTTTTGTGGCTCGCCAGTAAGGGGAAATCTAAGCAGGCTAAGGACGATGCAATAAAATATTATGGGGAAGATAGATTTTCCGAGAGCATTGAAAAAGTTTCAAAGAAATCAGAAATGGAAAAACTTGATAAAACAAACCATTTCTGGCTTAAGTTCTTTGCAACACTGACCACCGCCTTTGCCGGTACAACAGGCTTTGGCCTCATAGCATATGAGCTTGGTCCTATTATATTTCCAAATTTAACCGATTTAATTCTCCTTGTGTCCAGTGTAGCGGCATTTGTGGTCGGTTTTATTGGACTTTTCGGGGAAAGAATAAGCAGAAAGTCGATGCTGCTATATGGAAATGTGGGTGCACTGATTCTCACCCTGATAACATACGAAACCATAGGGACCTGGTCTAAATACCTTACAATATTCTGGGTTCTGGTTATAGCACTGAATGCCTTTGTTCAGCTGGGATACCTTGCTGAGGATACACTGAAATCGGAGGTATGGGCAACAAAATCCAGAGGAACGCTAACAGCACTTGTGCGTTTCCTTGGAATCGGTCTTTATATACCCACAATATATATTACATACACATATACACTAAATCAATATATGTTATTCAACATATTTGTTTGGGTTATAGGTTCGGCTGGGGCAGTAACATGGTATATACTGGGAATGGAGACTGGCATGGGTATACCTGTGGAAAATGCCGATTGGTGATATATCAATTATAATTTATTTCGATAAAATCATTAACAAATATTAAATTATATTTCATGTATATAGAGAGTATGGTTATAAAAGTTGGAATCATAGGTGGTATGGGACCAAAGGCTACAAATCAGTTCCTGGACCGTCTAACCGACCTGACTGAGGCAGAAAAAGATCAGGATCACGTTAGATACATTCTTTATAATGATCCAGAAATACCCAATCGCATCGACGCATATTTTCATAACGGTGCAAGCCCGGTTAATGCCATCAATGCCGGTATTGATTTTATGGAAAAAAACGGCATAGAAACAGTAGGAATTCCATGTAATACAGTTCATATATGGTTTGATCAGTTCCATCGCAGGATAGATGTGCTTAATATGATTGATCTAACCGTGGCAGCAATTCTGGAATCAGGTTATGAAAAACCCGGAATCCTTGCTACGACTGCTACAATTGAATCCGGCCTGTATATCAGAGATCTCAGAAACGCAGCTATAGATACTGTTATACCTGAAAATGAGGATAATGTTATGAAGGCCGTACAGGAGGTAAAACTGGGAAATATTTTAAGGGGAAAATCATTTCTGTTACCTGTTATACGGGAACTTGAAAATGCCGGCGTTGACTCACTTATAATGGCATGCACTGAGATCCCAGTAATTCTTGATGCTAATGACACATCCTTGCCATTGATTGATTCTGATCGTTTACTTGCTGAAAGACTGATCACTGCTGATGGAAAAAAGGTTAAAAGTACAGGTAAAGCGGGAAAGCTTTTTTAAGTATCAGAAAATATTACATTATGTTAAAGGAATTTCCACAGAAAGGAATAGACACACAAAAAATACATGAACTACTCGATTCATATGGGAAAACTGATATTAAAAATAGCAGGGGCAGGCTTTTTACATATTTTTACGATCCAGGCATAAAGGAATTAGACAGTTTTCAGGATATATTCTTAAAATTTTCCAACAGGAATGGGATGGATTACCATGCCTTTCCCAGTACATTAAAGCTCGAGAATGACGTCGTTGCAATGATGGGTTCACTGCTTCACGGGACGGATAATGTTTCAGGAAGTTTTACCACAGGAGGCACGGAGAGTATCATTCTTGCCATGAAAGCCGCACGTGATACTTTTCTGGAGAACCATAAAGGCACCCCCGAGGTTGTTCTTCCGGTAACAGCACATCCCTCATTCAGCAAGGCGTGTGAATATCTCGGACTGAAAGAAATAAGGGTAAATGTTGATCCGTATTACCGTGCTGATATAGATGCCATGGAAAAAAAAATAAATGAAAATACTGCCATGATTGTAGGTTCGGCACCATCATTTCCATACGGAACTATTGACCCCATAAACAAACTGTCTGATCTTGCACTCCAGCATAATCTCTGGCTTCATGTGGATGCCTGCGTGGGTGGCATGATACTACCCTTTCTGAAGAGAAACGGAATAGATTTACCTGACTATGATTTCAAATTACCCGGCGTTATATCAATCTCAGTGGATTTGCATAAATACGGTTTCACTCCCAAGGGATCCTCTGTTATCATGTATAATAACAGTTCATACAGGCGCCATCAGATATATGTTAACGCACGCTGGCCCGGTTATCCAATGTCAAATGCTGGGATCCAGGCAACCAAATCGGCGGGTCCACTTGCAGGTACATGGGCGATACTCAATTATCTCGGTTACGATGGGTACGCAGATCTTGCAAAAAAGACTCTTAATGCATATCAGACTATTAGAAATGGAATAGAGGAAATAGGATACAGAATAACCGGAAAACCTGACGCAACAATATTTGCATTCCAGGATGATAATAACAGCATATTCCAGACCGGTGCTAAAATGATAGAACACGGGTGGTACCCACAGGTACAGCCGTCCAATAAGAATCTTGGATTTCCTTCAACAATTCATCTGAATATATGTCCAGTACATGTGGAGGTTGCAGATGAATTTCTTGAGGATTTGAAATCAATACACGAAAGTCTTACACCTGATAATGAATCCCGGGAAATGGCCATAAACCCAGAAGAAAAAACCGCAGATTACCTAGCAAATCTGGTGAGAAATAGCGCCG
>JAKAAK010000073.1 GCA_021797025.1 Thermoplasmata archaeon | reverse complement strand
AGCCTATAATTATTTCTCTCTTTCTCTGCTGGAGAACCATGAAATCTTTAGCATTAAGAATTTTTCGGTAATATTGTATCCTGCTTTATTTACCATGGCGACAAAATTATGCAGGAACTCTCCACCATTTGCGGATTTAATACCTGGCACATTTTCAAATACAAAAATATCGGGGCTAAATTTTTGTAAAAAGTAAACATATCTTTTAAAGAGATAATTTCTTGGATCATCTTTCCAGTTTCTTCCTTCCATTTTAGAATCAAAACGCCTTATAACAGAATAGGTCTGGCAGGGTGGGCCCCCTATCATAACATCTACTTTATGTATTCCCTTCAATTTCATCTTATCTGTAATTTCATCTGCTATTATTTCCTGATTTTCTTCCGTAATTTCTTTATTTATAATTTCTGGAACATTGATGTCTTTTACGCTCTCAGATAAACTATCTACTGTTGTTTTATTTCCAACATAGTCATAATAAATATCATCTTTATTATTCTCGTGGAGTGCATGGTACAGGGCTCTTGTTCTTAGAGTTGCTGAAGCGTATTTATCCATCTCGACCTGTGAAATGAAATTAAACTCCTTTGCGTTATAAAAACCTTCGGAAATCCCACCGGCACCGGAAAAAATATCAATAACATTAATATTTTTCGTGTTTTATCACCTTAAATTTACTATACACATGTAACACTCATATTATATCAATCCACCTGTGAATCATGCAATAACAACTCTCTAACTATTGTGTAATACATATATTATATGCATTATACATTTTAGTTTATAAAGTTTCTTATGTGGAACCTTTAAATTTCATTTAATTTCCAGGCCATAATCGGTGGGTTTGTGTAATTGTTATACACCCTTTTCTCACTCACTGCTAATAGCATCTTCTAATCCCGTAATTATTTTGATTATTACTGACTTTTATACTGCCATAGTATAGCTATCTGGAAAATAACATTTATACAATATTATACGTTATATCAGAAATAAAAATATTTAGTAACAGTCTATATCTTAAGTATTAACTAAAATCGTACAATAATATTATATGTAGCTGGAATTACTTATTATTATAGTTATAGGCTGCAACATATGAAATTAAATAACTATAAATTAGCTAGAGAATGAGTACGTGAAGTTACACTAAAATTTTGAGCACCAGAAAAGAAATTAAGAGCAAAAAATCACTTACAACAAATACATAATTATAGACACGGTTGGAAACAGATCTGCTGGTATTATTTCAATTTGACTTTCGGAATTTATGCAAATATTTGACAACATGAATTTAATATGAACTAATATTAAAATTCAATCAACCAGTTTATGGAAAATTTGACAGAGTTGTAATGCACTAAATAAGACTGAGAAATTATCTTTCCGTTTATATTTTATCGCAACGTGATAGGAACGTTTGTCCAATATACTGTCGTGAAATAAACCCTCATTAATTCTTGAGAAGTGCCAAAAACTTATTACTATTCAGTAAATAACATGTCATGGATGTGAAAAAGTATAGGGAAATGAGGGGAAATATCAGACGAAAACGGGGTGAAATTAAAAACAGAATGCTAAAAGATCAGAAAGCAACTAAACATACCGTGGACTCTTATGTTAAATCATATCAGGAACAATACAATACATTACCAATTGAAGAAAATAAAAAAAGTGATCAGGGGCGTATTATATCATTATCAACTAAGAAATATGATAAATCGATTAATATACAGATCAATACCCGGAATTATCCCTATCTTCTTTTATTCAAGGAAATTAAAAAACTTGGTGATCAGACCGTAGATTCGATGAGAAAACTTCGAAGTACAGCTTCCGATCCATTATTCTTAGAATTCATAGATAATGCCATTGTGTTTGCAAGTTCACTCTTAAATTCAACCACTTATCTTGATAATATTGAACTAAATAAACTTACAATTGACCTGGAAGCTAAAATTGAATCAGAAGTTCCAGGAACCATTCAATATAAAAATGAAATTCCTAAAATAAGGAAAATAATATACAATTATGTCGTTAATCAGATAAATAAACACATATACGGTTATAATGTAATTCCCCTGCTCTTCTTTAGTGAAGAAGATGTTAACTATTTTTTGCAGAGAAGTAATAGATTTGAACAATTTGAGCGTGTTCAGCCGGCGATGTTGGGGATAGATGAACTTGAATTGCTTAGAAGTGCAATAAGCACTTACGGGGTTGCCGGCATGGAGGAATGGGGCTCTCTTGTCAATAATTATTTCAATAAAACTAGAGAAGAAGCTATACTTAAATTTAAAGAAATATCTAAATCTTCCTGGTTCATGGCATATACATCACTTTTATTGAATAATATTACTGGACACAGCTCAACACTTGCAACATTATTTAAAAGTGACCTGGAAAAAGGCATAGCAATGCTTCTCAAAACCAATGCATATCCCTTCCTTTTTGAAAGAGAAACTATGATTCAGTTTGCTGAGGCCACACTCGACCCATCAAATGATTTTAATTCCTTTCTCTTATTATCAGAGATTTATGAAAGAAGTAATTATCCCGGTTATGATATTGCCTCTAGCAGAATAAGAAGCAAAATTGTGGGATTTCTTGACAATATAGACTTAATTTCCGATAGACGATTCATGGTTATCCCGGCCCTGACAGGAACGCCAAGTGAATTTTATGACGGGAAAAAAACGCAGCTGTTTATAGTGACCACCTATGTAAAAGACACTGTTGCAAGCGAGTTGCTACTTTCCGATAAAGATGTAGCAATAATACTATTTCCACCGGGTCTTTTTGGTTTCAATATACCGGAACAAAGAAATATAGTTAAAATTCTGGTTAACTCGCCTTATCTACTGTACGATAAATCGCTTAATGCTCTGGGGACCAACATTAATTTAATTTGCACCAAGGTGAAATGTGATGTCGTCACACCTATATATGACTATATGGTGGAAAATGATAGTGAATATATAACGCTCAGAGAGGTATGGTTAAAGCACACAACTAAAGCACCTATTGATATTAAACAGATACCGGGCCATATAGATATGCCTCAAAATAATAATCCTGTTCCATTACACATCAAGGATTTCAGTTTTGTATCAGACTTTCTAGATTCTATGAACGCCATAGATAATCTAATCAGTGCTAATAGTGGCACTACAGTCATTGTATACGATGAGAATAAGAAAGGTATAGAAGATAGCCTTGCCAGTTTAGCTACCGAAATAGCTTTGATTCAAGGATTTGAATTCAATCCAATAGTAATTAAATCTCTTACTGAATTCCAGAAATATACAATATCGGAACTTGGAAAAGATACAGGAATTTTTGTTATTGGGCACGATGTTTGCGGTAATATGGATAAGGAAATAGATAAAACAGTAAAAGAGTCTTTGGACGGCATGATGGGTAATAAGTACTCTATTATCATTGTGCCTAATTGTTTTTATATTCATTATCTACCGGTAATAGAGCAGAAAGCCTCGAGAATAGTAAAGGAAAACATAGAGGAAAGTTTAGTATCAACATTAACTTTTGCTGCATCAGGATTGTGCTTAAAGGAGAATGGTTATTCATCTCTTCCTGCACATAAGAAATACATTGAAGCCATACTTACTGAAAGCCGCAGGTGGTTAAGGGAAAACCACATAAATCTAGATAAACCCAACAACGGCAGAGAAAGCGATATACATAGAAACCTTAAAGCTATGGGAATTTTATATCTTATCAAAGATTGTTCTATTGATCCTTCAATTATAAAAGTTGAGAACCAGTTTGATGAAGCTGGTGCATTGAAACCAGACATATTCGTAGGGCCTGAAATTATTATGGATGCAAAATCAAGCCTCGGGGTAATACCCGGCGATGAGGTACACGAAACAATGAAATATTCGATTTTCCAGGAACAACGGATATCAGTTATAATGAGACCTTTACCTGTAATTCTGGATATTGTTGGGGTTGCCGGGTGGTTGAATTACCTGAATGATAATGGCATTAATTTCAATGTTCTATTACCTGTAAATGAGGATTCACCGGAAACAGAACTACCACAGCTAATTGAAATAGGTGATTATTTGAGGAAGGTGGAAAAATACTATAAAGATATAAAAAATTCGGATGTTAGATAAATTGCCATATAATCTTTATAGGATTTGAATCAGCCTCCCTTATCTATATAACATACGTTGTTAGCATACAATCGCCCTTACATGAAGACTTTGTATCATTATTTGGGAGGAGTATACCAATTAAATGTTAGAAAAAACTAAATTTATTAGTATACATATTTCAAGATATCACATATTGGAACTTATATAAAAAATATATATACTACTAAGTTATAATTGTATTATGCAAAGATACATCTTTGAAAAAAGATGTATTCTACCTATTAAACCTAGGTGGCATTGGGATTATAAACATATAAGATATGTATGTAATCGTAAGTGCAGGCAGGTTTTCGATGTAGAGTACATAAAGGAATTGCTAGCAATTGTGTCATTACAATGTTATAGTTGTTTTACAAATAGGATAAGGTCCTGGAAATTAATTCATGACACACATAACTATTGCAGTAGAAAAATTTCATTAAAGCATATAACGTTAATAGGGAGATATCTATGACTAATCCAGATTTCTCCCATACTTCCGGGAATGACGAGCTTAAAACTGTAATTCTCGCAGACATTTCATGCTTATTTAATGCTGTTAAAAAATCATACAATAGCCATGCCAATCGATCAACTATCAATAGATATATTGTAAAATATATGACGAAATTAAAACATGAACATCCCGCTGATAAGGCAATCTGTTACGATAGTAAATTTCCTGAATCGTTTAAAAACAGAAGAAAATCTAATAATGAAACAAATATTTTACATGGAGAATTGAAAAACATTGGTTTTGAGACAGTATCTTCTCCTCTCATGTATAGAAAACAGGGCATATTTGAAAAAGGTGTAGATGTAAAACTGGCTATGGATGCAACTGAATTAATACATTCAGGGATATTTCATAGATTAATCATAGTAAGTGGTGATGGAGATTTTTATCCTGTAGCAGAGTTAGCTGTGAGAAACCATCTTGAATTTATTATAATTTTTCCTGGTAAAATAAGTTCATTATACACAAAACTTCCAGAAGTCAAAATAACAAAACTCCCTCTTAGTTGGGTTGATTGGCCAGAGGTGTGTGATTAATATGGTTGTTAACAAAATTACTAATAAAGAATTAATAGATAAAGTAGGAATAATCGGGCTAGGTTCAGTGGGAAGTGCACTTTTCAAACACCTCTCAAATTTTTACAACGTATCGGGATACGACATAATAGGAAATTATAACTGGAACGATATACTGAAATGCCCCGTATCATTTATCTGTGTCCAGACACCTGGAGACCGCAATGGGAGGCTTGATTGCAACCATGTTGAAGATACACTGCAAAAGCTTGCATCCAGCAATTATTCAGGCGTAATAATAATTAAAAGCACGCTGGGTGTTGGATTCATGGAAAATGTTACCAGTAAGTTCCCTGAATTGAGAATAGTTTATTCACCAGAATTTTTACGTGAAAAAAGTGCTCTGGAATGGACAGCTAATCCCGACAGGCTTGTATTTTCTGGCGAAGAAGATGATGTAAGGGAAGCTTTAAAGATTTATTCCTGGGCTACCGGTGTGGATATAATTATTACCGATTACAGAAGTGCTGAAATAGGAAAACTGGCCCATAATGCATTTATTGCAACGAAAGTGTCGTTTACAAATACCATGGAAAATATTGCTGCCAGAGGTAGAGGGAATATAGACGATATAATGAAAATTGTTTATACCGATAGGAGGGTCAGAAACATGGCACACTTAACACCTCATTTAGGTGCTTTTGGAGGCAAATGTGTACCTAAAGATACTATGGAATTGATGAATGCTTTTTCATCAGAATCCCTTTTATTTAAGGCAGATTTTGTGGTTAATGAAACAGTAAAGTCTAACATGAAAAATAGTACAACCGGCCAGGGGATACCTGATAGTGATAACTATGGCGAGCACAGATAAAAAATACGCCATCATCACCATAACTGCTGTTACAAGGCCTGGTGATGTTTCAACTATTTCACTTCCCTCTATAATAAACCAGGAACTAACACCTGATGCCACGTACCTTGTTGCCGATTCATGGGAGAAGCTTGATACGATAAATATTCCGGAAATAAATAAACTTCAAATTAAAAAAATTGTTAACAGAAGAGAAAAGAATCTTTCCGGTGCAATTAACACAGCACTTTCAGAAATTCTGAATACTGGATACGACCCGGATAATACATTTATTGCAGTGCTGGATGATGATGACTGGTGGGAACCCGGTTATCTTAAGAACTCCCTTGATAAAGCTATTGAAGAAAATGCCGATTGGGTCATCTCAGGTATTATTCGCCATGAAACTGAGACCGGAGAAGGTATTAAGCTTTCAATCCCGGCTTCTCTGGACGAAAAGGATTTTTTCGCTGGAAATCCCCATATACAGGGTTCCAACCTTTTTATACGACTATCATACCTGCTTATGGCTGGAGGCTATGATGAAAACCTTCCAAGCACAACGGATAGAGATCTGTGCATAAGATTACTTGCTATGGGAAATATAAAATATACATTTCTCAGAAAATATATGGTACATTACAGAGCTTATGGAAATGAAAGGCTTTCCGATCCATCATCACGCAGGAAAGCGGTCGGGCTACAGAATTTTAATGACAAATACCGGAATATAATGGATGATGTTTCATATAATGCATTTATACGTCGGAGCAGGGAGCTGTTTAGATATGACATTACAGAAAATAATTATAATGAGGTTGGCCGGAATCAGGGAGATTCGATCGTAGAGAATAAAGCATGTCCAGAAATTCGGACACATATTATATTCGGTGTGATGGTATCGGACGTAGCACGGGGAGATATTTTAATCGATAAATTCATAGAATTTAACAGTAAAATCAAAATTAATGAAGTGGTGATGCTTGACAATACTGGCCAGAAAGATTTTTCAGAAGGGAAAGAAGAAAAACTGAAGGAAAATGGCATCGAGCTTAAAATAATAAAAAAGGATGATATTGCTTCAATGGCGGATAATGGCCTTTTAGGTAATTATTACAGAGAAAAATCACGTAGGCTTGGCATTCCCTTTGGCAGGACAGCACTTCAAAGAGTATTATATATAGAATCATTGAAGTTTGCAAACCCTGTGATATGGATAATTGATGATGATATAGATATAAGCAATATCTACTGGGGCAATATATCTAACAGGATAAGCAAAAATAGATTCATGGCGCGAATCAAAGAATGGAAAAATGCAAATGTTTCTATTGTTGTTGGAAAAATTGGAGGGGATGCACCTTTGCCAGCACTGTCAACAATGAGAACTCAGCTGCTGGATTTATATTTTAACCTGAGAGCGTTCTCAAATCACACCGCACGGATGAATTATAAAACGAGAACAATGCAGAATAATAAATATATTGCAGAATTCCAATCTTATTATTATGACTTCCCGGAGAATGATTTCCGGAATCTCGAAACCCCAATGTGGCACCCTTGTTCTATTACTACCAACAATATACATGAGATATTAGATAGAATAGCAGGAGACATGCCTGAAATCCTTGATAGGTCAATATTCAGGAAGGTTCAGCATTATGGACTTGATGATATTTATTATGATAAAACAACAGTTGATACAGGCCCAACACGCGGCGGAAATGTAATAATTCTTGACCGTGAGGTCCTTAAAGAATTTACAGATAGTGCACCTGTGAACAATAATATTCCATATAGGAGGGGTGATACATTATGGGTAATACTCAATAAAAGAACTGAATTACACCCTGGTGCACACATAATTTCTTCGCCTTTAATGCTTGTGCAAAAGCGTTCAGGAAAAGAAGACTCGACAACTAAAATTAACAAGCTCATATCGGATGTACTGGGTTCATGCTTTACCAGAAGTATGGATCAATACCTGTATAAAAAAATAAAGCAATTACCGGACACTGAAAATCATGAAACATTAAATATCTTAAATTTTACGCCATATGAAATATCAGAAATAGTTTCAAATATGGACATTAAACTGGAGAACAGATTATTACAATTAATTATGAACTACTGGCGTATAAAAGGATTGATAAGTTCAATAGATAATGCAGTTTCCCACATAATTGAATTAGATACTATTGATACAGCTACTAAAATCTTGATTAAGGATAACTGGAAAACACTTAAGGAAAATGTCAGCTCTGTTTTCAATGAAAAAACTATTGATGAAATAGTTTACACCGTCAAGAATTATAACAGGAAAGATCTGAAAGATTTTCTATCAACTATGTACATATCAAATTATAATTATTCAATGCAGCTTGAGTTTTATAAGCATGAAAGTGAATTAATGGGAATTAAAAAAATTATTGAAGGTGAATTCTCGGTAGATAACATCGAGTTTCTGGGAAATGGCAAAGAAGGTGCTGTGTTTACAGATGGTAAATTTTGCTATAAATATTTTTATAATTCTGATAATGATTTTGGTAAAAAATTAGCGTTTATTGCCAATAATCTCACGGGCAAAGAATTTGACAATATATCCCGCATTATTGATGTGCATAAAACCGAAAATGGAATAATAATAAAAACTGAACATGTAGATGGAGATATTTATAATGGTGGGCATTTACACGATTTGCTCAATTTATTGCTCGAATGCAGATCAAGTGAGATACGCATAACTAATATTTCACCGAAGAATATTATAGTGAATTCATCGGGCATAAAATATGTTGATATAGGCAGGGACATTGAAGAATACACAGACCAGGGATTTATAAAAATGTGCAGGAAATGCTATATAACATACAGATGGTATTTCAGAACTGATATTGCCACACTTCTCCATAAGTCAATCAGCGATGAAACTTTTCCAGAGCTATATGGCTTTGATATTTTTATGGAGTCACTGAGCATTAAGACAAATTACCAGATGGGAATAAAAAGAATAGAAGAAATATTAAATAAAATAAATCCAGACAATGTACTTGACTATGGTTGTGGGACTGGGGCCATTGCAGATGCTCTTTCTAAAAAGTATAATGTTTCAGTATTCGATATAGACATGAATAGATTCTACAAGCATCATCCGGCCGCAGGTCAACCAGCAGCATTGAAGGTGCTGGATATGGACTTCATAGATAAATCGAGGGAATTGTATAATACTGTGCTGCTTTCCCAGGTTCTCTGCAGTGTAAATGATGAAGAAGTAACTGACATTCTTAATAAAATAAAAGAGATAATACAGGAAAATGGCAATCTGGTAGTCTCTATCTGCAATCCATATAATTTAAAGAATAATGAAACACAAACCCATATTAAAATTCAGCCCATAGGGGATTATAAATCCAATTTTCAGTACAGAAAATTTGTAAAATTCACAGGTGGAACCAGAATTGAATACCACAGGCCGGTAGACTGGTATATTTCAGAATTAAAAAAAGCTTCTTTTATAGTCACTGATATCAGCGAAACAGATGGAATAGACATCGAAAACCAGCTGCCGGGATCGGAATTCCTGTTCATTACCTGTAAGGCACGTACGGAAATAATTAATCCTGATGTTTCTCTAATGATAAAAGCTTCGGCTATGGAGTGGCGTACCATAGATACACAGATAAGGCACATAGTTAAGCAGCTGGAAGGCCCGGAAAAGTTTTTTGAAAAGGTTGTTGTTACAGATAAAAATACATCAGGCTTCCTGCGCCAGTATGATTATGCAGATATGGAAACTTTTATCAAAAAGCTGGATTATCTGATCTCTGATGGTATTATAGACCGGGTAATATTTACACCTGATGAAAGTGAATATATTAAAGAACTTTCTTTAAAATGGTTTGGTGTGGAAACAACAGGCATAAGGGCATCAAACGGACAAAATATTATCACATCAATATATGGATTTGAACAGCTAAAAACTAAGTATATATTACAGTTAGATTCAGATTGTATAATTGGCAGAACTTCAGGCCTCAGTTACCTTGCAGTTTTAAAAAATGTTTTAGAAAATAATGATGACGGATCAACCGTGAGCTTCCAGATATTTAGTAAGACCAGAGCTGATTTTACAATTGGAAATAATGATAAAAAATGGAGGACTGAAGTCCGGTTTTCCCTTATTAATATGGAACTGCTGAGGAGTTTATTGCCCTTGCCAAATGAGCTCGATGAAACGGGCAAACTTACATTGCCTTGGCACAGGTCTGTTGATATGTTAAATAAAAACTCAAAATACGGTTCATATCGGGGAAACGATGGTAACGCTTTCTTTATACATGTTCCTAATAATTATAAGACTGATATTAACGGATGGCTGAATTCAATGTATTCAGTTGAGAGAGGGTGTATTAATAAAAATCAAGCTGGAAATGTTAATCTGATTTTAAATGACCCTGGAATAATATTGCCGGAAAGAAACGAGGAAATGATTATAATTGTTAAGGGTAGAAATGTACCATTCCAGAAACTCAGAAGATGTTTTAAATCTTTGTCAAAGCAGGACTACCAGAATTTCGGAATAATTGCTATTGATGCGGAATCTGTTAATGGAATGGACGAATACATTGACGAAATAGCCGGTAGACTATTCAGGGACAGAATCACGATTTTTAAAAACGTTGAACCTTTGAGTTCTATTGAAAATATATATATTGCAATAGAAAAGATCTGCAAAAATCCAGAGTCAATAATAGTGATGCTTGATGCAGATGATGCATTGATTCTCGACAATGCATTAAGCAGGAGTCTGGAACTCTACCATAATGGCGCGGATTTAACATCTGGGTCTATGGTGCGGGCAGATAAAGAAGCTACATATAAGGTAAATTTTGATAATCCAAGGAAAAACGGTGGCGGAAATGTCTGGCAACACATAAGAACCTTTAAAAAATATCTCTTTGATTTACTGAATGTGGAAGATTTGAAACTGGATAATGGATGGATATCCGTGGCTGAAGACTGGGCATTTATGCTCCCCCTCGTCGAATTATCGAAAAATCCTGTTAATATTCCAGATAAAATATACTATTATGACCCATCAGAAGATAAGTACAGACGAAGTAGAAAAGAACTTGATGAAATTATCGCACGAATTATTGCAAAGCGATAGTGTACATTATTTTCTGTAAATGTAATTTAAATACATTATTATTATCACCTCCTAAGCTAGTTCTGTAGACTATTATCTCTTATTTTTCCTTATTATATATTTTATTCTTTCTCATTTAACTTAATTTCAGGCTGATATTCTGTTATTATATTTTTTGAGGGTATATATTTATAATGTTTACTGGACAATCTAAATTTTATCTTATACTTTTCAAACTTTCTCCGATAGAATAAAACTACATAGACCCAGAGAAAGGTAATCATCCAAATTCCAAAATAGGCGATAAAAAAATATTCCAAAAAATTGTTCCCTTGAGCCAGAAGATAAGAAATAGGTGCGGATAGTACAGCTCCTGTCACTAATGCCATAACTGTTCTTTTCCTTGTGGCGTCATTCATAAAATATATAGCGTTGGATTTTATTTAAATATTCTTATACTTACAGACTTCCAACATGTCTTACCAGTTAATTTTCTAGGAAATCGTTGTAGTTTTAAATATCAATAAAGTTAAATTTTTCCCTTACGTACCATGGGCAATATTTTATCACTATTGATAAACCAGTCTAAAAATACAAATATTTATATATAAATAGATTAAATTCTCATGGCAAAAGACGATTCAACCATTAATAATGAGCTGTTAGCAAGGCGTGATCGAATACCGTGAAATGCATGAAGCAGTATAATAAAGGAGACAATTCTAAATCATGATTCGCAGCTGATAGGGAAATACCATGAAGGAACATAGTAAAGGCGCGTACTGACAGGATTTATAATGCTGTGTTCTGCACCAGCGCATGGTGCAATTTTTTAATATGGGTCGATTCTAGAAGAGTTTCCTCCACCCCGTAATAAGAGAATATTTATAAACTATAGTATACTATAACTAACC
>JAKAAK010000072.1 GCA_021797025.1 Thermoplasmata archaeon | reverse complement strand
AGAAAGTATCTTCAGCATTTAAACTTCGCCTATGTTCAGCCTGTTATTTATGAGCCATTCAGATTTTATAAATCTATATTTGATGAATTTATACTTGCATATAGAACAAGATATATGGTTGAGAATATACAGGATAATTACTGGTTCAGACTTATGAATCCTGAACTGCTTATTCCATGGTCACCTGTTGCACTATTGAAGACTACTGCTGGAATGGTATCTGATAAATTGAAGGAATATTTTACAAAAGAAAGAATGTAATACGTCTTACTGTTTGAGGATTAACCCAATGTTTATATAAATGGTTTCTATCTCAAACCGATATGTGGAAATTCATGCCATTCAACAGCAGCGGTATGCGTATTGTTTTCATAATATTAAATTATAAAAATCATAAAATTTTATCTTGCATGAAGGTGCATCTGTAAGATGAATCTTAAACTCTCATCATTACCATATTTCCAGAGGTGGTTTATAGTTGGGGCTATAATAGGTATCGTTGCAGGTGCCGGAGCCCTGGCATTCTATTATGCAATAAGGCTCTTTGAAATCATATTTTTCACCCATGTTGTGGGCATGCCAATACCCAGACCGCTGGGAGAGGGAGGGTCTACTGTATATCATTTTTTTGCACTGCGTTATTATCTTATCCCCGTAGTTGTTGCTGCCGGCGGCCTTCTGAGCGGTATAATAGTTTATACATTTGATCCCTCATCAGAGGGTCACGGTACCGATGCTGCAATAAGGGCCTTTCATAATAATCACGGGAAGATAAAAAGGAGAACGCCGCTTGTAAAGACAATAGCATCCGCAATTACTATAGGTTCAGGTGGAAGTGCAGGGAGAGAGGGTCCCACTGCCCTGATTGCCGCAGGTATAGGATCATTTCTTGCCGATGTACTGGGACTCAGTCCCAAAGACCGGAGAATAGCCGTGGCAGTCGGAATCGGTGCAGGAATCGGAACAATATTCAAGGCACCAATAGGTGGAGCAGTTCTCGGCGCAGAAATACTGTATAGACGTGATTTTGAATCAGAGGTAATATTTCCATCACTGGTTGCATCATCCATAGGTTATTCCATATTTGCCTCTGTGGTCGGATTTGAACCCATATTCGGTGACTATATTGAGACATTTAGTGTATTTAGATTGCCATTTTATGCTGTTCTGGGGCTTGTTGCCGGTGTAATGGCTATACTTTACATTAAAACATTTTATGGCATCAGGAATGTATTCAAGAAATGGCATGTGCCGAATCATATAAAACCTATGATAGGAGGTGCTGTTGTGGGTATTATCGCCCTTCTATTTCCGGAAATACTGGGAACCGGATATGGCTGGGTCGAAATCCTTGAGCTTGGAAAATTCAATGAACTTGTGACATTTGGACTACCTATACTTCTTATACTGATCCTGTTGCCATTTGTCAAAATTATAGCAACATCATTTACTGTATCATCCGGTGGGAGTGGAGGCGTTTTTGCCCCGGGAATATTCATCGGTGCATCCATTGGTGCCCTTTTTGGTGTTTTCTTTCACTTTCTAGTGCCGGGTATTGTACCGGAGGTGGCACCATTTGTCATAATAGGCATGTTATCTTTCTTCGGTGCAGCAGGAAAGGTTCCTCTGGCGGTGATACTCATGGTCGTCGAAATGACAGGAAGTCTCCAGCTTCTTCCAGGTGCAATGCTGGCAGTTTCAATTGCATACATTGCTTCAGGAACAAAGTATACTATATATGAATCACAGGTAGAGCAGAGACGGGATTCCCCTGCAAATATGGGAGAATACCATACTCCGCTTCTTCTGGAAATGAAGGTTTCCAGTTTAAAGATAAGAAACGACATATACGCAGACCTCTATTACACCATATACAGGGCTGACAATATAATGAAGGACAATGATCTTCTTTCACTTCCGGTAGTTTATCATGACAAGCTTATGGGTGCTGTATATTTGTACGATATTGATAATAAATCATACGGTTATGTAAAGGATTACTATAAGCCTGGAATTTCCTATATAAAACTAGACAATAGCGCAGAGAACGCATGGGAGCTAATGATGAAAAACAGAACAAAATGGTGTGCGGTCGTTGATGATGGTAAATTTATTGGTATTATTACACTTGAATCAATACTTGACAAGTATGAGGAAAATGTAAAGGTTATACGAATCGGAGACAGCGAATAATGTATAAATTTTTGACCAAAATATAAATAATATGATTGAAATATGGAATACATGAAGATAAAGATGCCAGAGCTGAAACATTTGTTCCTGTTATCTTTTATAATAGAGCTTGCAGGATTTGCCATAATATCCTCACTGCCTATTCACGATCCTGCTCTTTATCAGAGCTTTAAATCTGAGGATAATGCAATTGTATCCCAATCATTTTTCCCCATGTGGCTGAGCATATTCCCCCATAATCTTTTAATAGCATCCATAGAGTTCATACCAATTATCGGAATCCTTATGTTTCTATTCTCTATAGGTTCTACAGCATCCGTTATAGCTGTGGAGGGTACTGCAGATCATATAAATGGTTTTGCAATATTTGCAACACTCATGCTTTTACCACATTCATGGCTGGAACTCCCAGCATATGCGGTAGCCGTGAGCTCCGGGACCTATCTTCTGTACTATCTTATAAAGGGAAAATTGAGAGATAATTATAAAAAAATTATTTATATGTACATTTTCATAGTTGTAGAGCTCGCATTTGCCGGAGCCATAGAAACATCAGAAATCCTGCTGGAGGAATCTGCACATCCCCTGAATGCATTTTATATGTGGATACCGGCAGTATTTATAATTGCATTCCTCATATGGCTATACAGGCATATAAACACTGGAGAATACGGGCATAAGCAAAAGGAATATGATGAATATGATTTTAACCAATTTTAAATATATATAAAATATACCCGTGTATTGAAAGTAGGATATTTTGGCGAACCTGGAGCATACAGCAATATAGCTGCTATGCAAATGATACAGGGCGATTACGTTCCCCTAGAATCAGTGCGTGCCGTTTTTGATGCCCTGAGCAATAAGGAAATAGATGCCGGTGTGGTTCCCATAGAAAATTCCATTGAGGGTTCCGTAAATCAAACATATGACTTTCTTTTTAAAAGCAATTTTTCAATAGTTAAGGAACATTATTTAAGAGTAGAACACTGCCTTATAGCCAAACAGGGAGTGCAGCTAGGCGATATAAAATACGTACTTTCCCACCCTCAGGCCCTATCCCAGTGCTCGGAGTTTATTTACAAACATGGTATAAAGCCGGTAAGTGAATATGACACTGCAGGAAGTGTTAAAATTGTAAAGAATTACAATAAAAATACATATGCTGCTATAGCCAGTGAACTTGCGGCCAGAATAAATAATATGGAAATAATTGTTAAAAACATAGAAAATACACATAATAACTATACACGATTTTTTCTTATATCAGAGAATCCTGTTCTGCCCGCGGGACATTCCAAGATTTCACTGGCATTTTCAATTGTTAACAGGATAGGTGGCCTTTATAATATACTGAAAGTGTTCAATGATGATAATATAAATATGACCAAAATAGAATCACGGCCAATTCAGTACAATCCTTTCAATTATCTGTTTTTCATAGATATAGAAAGGAATGAGCAATCTGATCATGCAATTTCACTGATCCGTAAAATGACTACCCAGTTCAGGGTACTGGGGACATACGAATCAGCACCGGTTCCAGAATAATTGAATCACTTAATGGTGTAGTGTTTCAATTTTATAGAATTAACTATCCAAATGCCACTAAAAACACCTCAATTTTTATTTCTATATAAACATTTATTTACAATGTATTAATCTAAATTTATGTTAACCTTTGAAGATTCCTTTGAGGTAAAGACCACGCCGGAAAAATCATATAATCAGGTAGCTGACCTGGAAGAGCTGGTAAAACTGGTGCCCGATCTTATAAGCCACGAAAAAATAAGCGACACTGAAATGAAACTGACAGCTAAGGCAGGAGTATCATTTATAAAAGGTAAATTTGATTTAGTTCTTGATGTAACCGAAAGTGAGGCTAACAAAATGATTACGTTAAAGGGCAGAGGCAACGGTTCAGGCGCGTCTGTAGATTTTACCCTTAATTTCCAGTTTACGGGGGAAAATGATCAGACAAAAGTTCAGTGGAAGGCTGAAATGAACATTGTGGGAACTGCTGCCAGCATGGGTGCAAGGATGATGAAAAGTGCAGCGCAAAAATATATTACCAAGCTTGTTGCTAGCTATAAGAAAGCACTTGAAGAAGAACAGGTGGAATAATATGCCTGTAGATTCAAAAACTTTCAATTCATCTGAAAATGTAGATATTAAAAAGTATATTTTAGAATTTCTGGAAAAAAACAGGGAGAACGCATATACATTGAAGGAACTGAAGGAACATCTCGGGAATCAACATGAAGAATGGATGATCCATATGGAACTTACCTCATTAATCTGGGCAGGTAAGGTACAGTACAGGGATATTTATGATGATAAAGGGAGACTTATCCGTTATTTCAAATTCAATGACGATCAGGCAGGTAAAGATTCCGGTTCATAGACATATTTATATGAGTGTAATAATTCGACATCTATGATATATGAATTTGAGGGGAAATCCCCTGTAATAGGTAAAAATGCCTATATTTTTGAAAACGCCACTATTATCGGCAATGTCCATATCGGAGATAATGTATGGATTGGTCCAGGGGCGGTTCTACGTGGTGATTACGGAACCATAAATGTTGGTTCATATTCAGCAATTGAAGATAATTGCGTGATTCATGCTAGGCCTGGAGAAGAAACAGTAATAGGTGAGCATGTTACCATCGGACATTTATCCGTGATACATACCGGAAAAATAGGTGACTTTGCCGTAATTGGAATGAATTCAACGGTTTCGGATTTTGCAACTATCGGTGAATGGGCTGCTATAGGCGAGGGAGCGGTTGTTAAAAATAATAGTATAATTCCAGAAAAATCCATTGCTGTGGGTGTGCCTGCCAGGGTTGTCGGTACAGTATCAGATGACTATATGGCGCTGTGGAAAAAATATAAGGAAAATTATAACAGTTTCTGTACAAGATATGCAAAAAATCTTAATAAATATAATTTAGGTTAATTTAGTTAGATTTAGATATTATTTCTTCTATCTTTTTATAATCGGGTTCCTTGCCTGCATCCTCGCTGACCCATTTATATATAATTTTTCCATTCTTGTCAAGAATAAATACCGATCTCTTTGAAGCTGTTAATTTGTTTATGTTGAGGAAGTTTTTGTATAAAACACCATATTTCTCTGATATTTCCCTGTTGCCATCGCTTAACAGATCGAATTGCAGGTTATTTTTCGTTGCAAATTCCTTGAGCGAGAAGGGTGCATCAACACTTATTCCAATTACTTTTGCCTTCAGTTTGTTAAAGTTTGCCATGGAATCCCTGAAAGTACACATCTCCTTTGTACAAACTGATGTAAATGCTCCAGGAAAGAATGCAAGTACTGTAACATTACCCCTATAATCGGATAATTTTCTGCTTTTCAATCCTGTATCCAATGCCTCAAAATCCGGCGCTATTTCTCCTTCGTTTACCATATTTATCATTAATGCATACCATCAGTATATAAAAATATGATGTGGCAGTATTTGCAAACAAGCTCTTTATAAAATTAATAATATTATTGCTGATATGCAAAACTCGATAATGCAAAAGTTAAGCTGGATGAGGGCTATTGAATGCCAATAAATAATCAAATATTATATTATCAGAATTTATTTATTAAAAAATGTTCTGCTGCTTTCAGGGATTTTATTCCAGTCTTCCATATACCTTGTTATATCATCTACTGTATTAATATGGCTTCCCAGTGTTTTTATTAAATTATAGGGTACAGAAATAGCTCCAACGCCCATTATACCTGCCCTTACTATGTGTTCCGGATTGGAAATATTTGTAATGAGAACCTTTGAATCAAATTTATTATTTTTCAAAGTTTCATTTACGCTGTATGCTAACTCCATGCCATCCTTACCATTTTCGTCTATGATCCCTGTCCTTATGGAAACGTATTCAGCATAGTTCTGTGCTGCCATAATAGCTTGAACAGAATTATAAACCGAAGAGGCTGAGCATTTTATTTTCTTATCGTTCAATTTTAATATGGCTTTTAATCCCACAAGGGTTGCCGGTATTTTTACTATTACATTCATTCCAAGAGAATGGATTTTCAGAGCCTGCGACATTATAGTATCAAAATCCTGTGTAACTACCTGAATGTGTACTTCTCCATTAACAAGTTTAATAATACTGGTTATTACCTGTTCTGTCGTGTTGCCCTTGGCTACTTCATGAGCAATTGAGGTTGGATCGGTTGTGACGCCGTCTATAAATCCATAATCTGAAATTTCCTTTATTTCATCAACATTGCAGCTATCAAGAAAGAATTTCATTTTAATCCGGTTATAATTATTTTTTTCTATATATAACTATTTGTTTGTACTAGAGATTTTAGAAGCTTTCATATGTATGTAGTCAAATAACAGCTGGAAAGAATCATTAAGAAATAATTAATAATAGAATGATAATAACCTTTTATGGATATCGAAAGTATGAAAGATGTCAAAACCATAACAGAGAAAAATATTAAGGATATGTATTCTGATGCAGTTGAAAATTTTACAGTAAATAGCATAGTAAACAATAGCGATAGATACGATGTATCCACTGAGTTTGATTTTGCGGGATTTCATTATACCGTTTACCTCAGCATAGATACAGAGGGAAAAATTACCAAATTCAGCCAGATAGCCAAGACAAAAATAGAGTGATATAATCATTCCGGAAATATTTTAATAATAACTAATGCATATGCTTATATGAAAAGCATAGAAAATGCATGGAAGGTTCCGCTATCAACCGGTGGCATATTCAGAATAGTTATCAATGAGGATAATATTGAACTTTACAGGATTTTTTCAGGGAAATATATAGCAGAGGAACTAAGGTTGAAGAAGGATATGGAATATACTGATTCCTTGATAGTTCCAGGTGCCACTGATCCTGTTGAGCCCGCAGATCTATTTAACAGAATAAAAAATATGGTAAAAAAAATAACTGCAGAATATTATAAGAGTGAATCGAGCAAAATTGAAGAGATATCAAAAAATAAGACGGTACAGAATTACGAAATGATAGGTCTGGGGGACATCAAAAATATAGAAATATCAAATTTTAATGATGAGAAATTCCCGGAGCTTACAATCAACAATGAAAAATTCCTGCTGCCATTTGGAAATTTTACCGATCCATCAAAAGATGATATAGGGAGATATAATGAATATAAGGAAATTATATCAGGTCTAAAAGATAAGCTTCATCTGGAATAATTTCAATCTTTATTCTGTAATTTTTTGTTGATAATCTCTGAAAATTCCTCTGGTTTATCTATATGCGGGGTATGCCCGGAACCATCTATTATAATAAGTTCGCTGCCTTTTATCCCGGCCTTTAAAGCCTCGCCGTAACTAAGTGGTATTACATGATCCTCCGTTCCCCATATAATAGTCGTAGGACAGCTTATTGCTGCAAGATCTTCCTGTGTAATTTTTTCCTCCCTTTTTCCATTATTATTCATAATGCGCCTCAGCGCATCCCTGTTTTTATAATTCCTTGCTTTGAGGATGGAATCAATAAGACTTTCCACAGCCTGCGGTCCCTGCTCTGCCGGCGTAGGAGATATACCTGCACTGTCCACCGGGAAAAGCATATCCGGCTGTGCTATTGACGATGCAAATTTCAATCCTATCCAACCTCCATATGAGTTTCCGACAATAGAGAAATTTTTCAGTCCCATGGCGTCTATAATAGATTTTATTGCCTCTGCCTGCTGTATTATGGTATAATCTATCTCCGGCTTATCGGAATGACCGTGACCAAGAAGATCCACAAAAATGGGTCTGAGTCTGGAATCAAGAAAAGGCTCACTTTTCAGCCAGGTATTACCTGTTCCGCCCAATCCATGTAGAAAAATCACTGGGTATCCCGTACCCCTGTCAAGAAGAGATATTCTTCCATATTGAGTCTGGTAGTACTTTCGTTCCATTTTACTCACGTGATCTTGAGGCAATTTTCATGGCTTCATCTATATTTTCCAGTTCCATGGCTATATCAGAAACAGAATCATACAGATAACCCATGCTTGTTTTAAATTCTTTTTTATCCTTTTTGGTTTTAATTGTATCCATTATGGCATCTATCCTATCCAAAGCATTTTTCCCTAGATCGAAGGCCTGGTTAATATCAGTATCCCTCATTATATTGATCTTACCGTACAGGGCTTCGAAATAGTTATCCCAGTCCTCGGATTTTTCTGATAATTCCATTACTTTATCGTAGATTTCCAGTGCGATTTTCTGTTTAGACTTTATAGTGGACAGTGCTTCTGCCTTTGAATTATTGGCAAGTGCAAAAAGTTGCGGGTCTTCCATGGCATCTGCAACAGTTATTGCCTGATCGAAGTAAGTTATAGCATCATCCTTTTTCCCGCTGTCAAGATATATATAGCCAATGTTTAGCAAATCCATGACCTGCAATTCCCTATCATCCAGTTTTTTATGGAGTTCCAGTGATTCATTTGCATATTTAAGCGGGTTTTCCGTACTTTTATGATCCAGCGAGAAATAACACTGGGAAAGCTTATAGCATATTTCAGCCTTTGCATCATCCTCTTTTATAACATCATATGCCTTGGTATATTCCCGAATTGCATCCATATACTTTTCTTTCTTCACGAAATTGTCCCCATTTTTTATGTTTTCTTCATATTCTTCCATATAAATTCACTTCTTCTCATTTTCAATAATTTCCCTGGCAGCTGTATAGCTTATAGTTTTTTTCATTATCATCTCATTTGCGACTACGTCAACCATTTTCCCGGATGCACCGGCAGCAATTGCTATATTCCGTGCATGGAGTTTCATGTGCCCTTTCTGTATTCCCTCATCCGCTAATGCCCTGAGAGCAGCAAAATTCTGGGCTAACCCCACTGAGGCCAGTAAGGTTGAAAATTCTCTGGAACCAGAAATTCCCATTATTTTCATTGCCAGCATAGCTTTTCTTGATGTTCTGGTTGCACCTCCAACAGTACCCACGGCAACTGGAATTTTGATTGAACCAATTAAATTCCCATTAGAATCCTTTCTGTAATCTGTCAGGGGCCCATAACCGTTCAGAGACGCATAGGCATGTGCATTAGCTTCCTGTGCTCTGAAATCATTCATTGTGGCAATTAATACAGCATCAATTCCGTTCATTATCCCCTTATTATGTGTTGTCGCCCTGTAAATATCATTTTTTGCAAATTCATTTGCCATTATAATCCTATCCACTGTATCAGCGCCGAGTTTTTTGCCATCAAATTTGGCATAAGCATAGGTAATTCTTTCTGTGGTAAGGTTGCTCATAATCCTTAAATTGGATTTTGCACCTGTAATCTCCTCAATATAACCGGAAACATACTCCAGCATTGTATTTATTATATTTGCTCCCATTGCATCTGCAACATCTATAATGAGATTAACAATTAGCTCATTATTAATATAGTGTAATTCAATAGATTTTGCGCCTGCATTCATACCTGACAGGGTCCTTGATCTTGTGTTGGCCATTTCCAGTATTTTTTCCTTGTTCTGTAATATTTGAATAATGGCATAATCAGGGTCAGGAACATTGTATAATTCAATCTCGCCCCTCATGAAAGATTCTGTTGAATAGGCAGTGAATCCATCAGGTAGAGCATATCTGGCTCCATTTGAGCAGGCAGCCACAACCGAAGGTTCCTCTAGGCTCATTGGAATTAAATAATCCTTACCATTGATTTTAAAGTTGGTGGCAATGCCCACAGGATAATCCATAACTGTGTACACATTCTCAATCATGTTTGCGGCATCTTCCAGGGGCATTCTATAATCCATAGTTTTCATATCATCTTCAGTTAATCCCGAGAATTCCTTGATAAGCTTTCTGCGATCCTGAATATTCATGTTATGAAAGCCGTGTATAACCGAATCCATACCGAGTAATCATTTATGTATTATTAAGTTTTATCAGAATTTTGTGCTGTAAAGGATAAATTCGCTTACTGAACTATACTCATTATAGAAGGCCAGTACCTGAATCCATTATCATGCATGGAAAGTTGGCGTGATGGTATTAAAGAATAACATGAACACAATAAATATTTAAGGGAAATAAAAAAGACCGGTCAGCAACAATGATTCCCTGAATCTACCATATGGTAATTCAAATAGAACCCACCCCCAGTACATGAAAAGCATTTAAGAGATTAAGGCATAACTGTATCTATGTCCAGAAATTCCTATGCAAATTACAGGAGATATATACACAATTTCGATAATAATTCAATTCTGGACTATCTGGGGAGCAATACAATTATAAAGAATAATTATGAAAGGCAAGCTACCACTTTGATGGATTTAATAGAAAATGACATAGAAAAAAATTTCGGCTCAAGAATAGCACAGAGCGCGGTATCGGCCATGAAAAATGCATATGTCTCTGTAATCAATGGATTGGTAAGTGCCGCCTTTGAAAATAATAGATTTTTTCTGGAAAGAACTGCTCTTCTTAAAGTAATATATGAAATGCAGACCGAGAACAATCCATATGAAATGGCCCTGGAGTATATGGAATGGCACAGGCTTGTGGATAAAAAATTTATAATATATGGAATCCAGCAGTTCACCGGCAGGATATGGCATTACACCGGTAAAGACTATGTTCCCAGAGGAATATCAATATTTCTAAGCGGAGTTCCGCTCTGTGGCAATCATTCTAAGGCATATACTAAATATTCGCGAACAGTGGATGAAATTGAAAATGCAACAGGTATTGTTATAAACGAAAGCTGTAGCAGATGCGGAAAAGACGCAACAAGATTTACAATCGCATTGCCAAAGGCAGGTGCTATCCTGGCCATGCTTGGATTTTATACAGGGCATGAAACCACCGATTTAGGAAAATTCTATGCCGATTATTCCCGTGTATTACATCCATATGGTTTTTATAGTTATCCGGAAAAATATCTAATTAATCTATGGAGCCTTGACTTCATAAGGCTTGTACTTGCACTGCATAAAATCATATTTTAGACGTTCTGGCCGTCAAAGTATGTGTGCCTTTTGACAGCTTTATTTCCAGAAAATGTGTATACATCAACAAATTTTGTGTAAGATCTAGTTCCATCCTTAAGAATTCCTTTGAATTCTCCCTCTACAATTACATACGGCTCATGTACTATTATATTGGACAGAGTATGATGTCCTTCCCTGATGATCCGGTTTGACCTGTAGAAATCCATGAAATCTTTCATACCTATTATTGGGTCATATCCCGGCCTCTCGTATACTATATTATCTGAAAATACAGAGAACAGTGTTTCCAGATCATTGTTGTCAACAGCATTATAATATTTTCTGACAATCTTTTCAAGTTCTTCCATAATTATCACCAAATTTTTTATTATTTTGAAATTCCTCCAGTTAATGCAAGTTTAACCTGCATCATACCAATAGATTTCAGAATTGGCAATTTAATTATGCATAATATCATTATAACTCTTTTGTGACATCCTCTCCTATCTAAAGTTCGGGACTTCCCGCTTCTACGGGACTGGCTTGCCTTAAGGTATTGGCCAGTTCCTCCACGGGCATGAATTCCCCACAGTCCGTGGGTACTCTTCTCTTATGTTTGCTCTTTTTCTGCTTTATTATAATAAGGGTATTGAAGAGCTTCTTTAATCCAGCATTCAATACATTCACTGCAGCATTGTCATCCCTGTCCATTATGAGACCGCACTTGCTGCAATGGTATTCCCTTATATCAAGAGATTGCTCCTCTATTATATTCCCACAATAGGAGCATGCTTTGGATGTATTCCTGGGGTTTACCTTAATACAGTATTTACCGGCTCTCTCAGCCTTGTAAATAGTATTATTTATAAGTTCACCCCATGAAGCATCTGCTATGCTTTTAGCAAGCTTATGGTTCTTCATCATATTTTCTATATTCAGGTCTTCATATGCTATGAAATTG
>JAKAAK010000071.1 GCA_021797025.1 Thermoplasmata archaeon | reverse complement strand
TACTGTAAAATAAAACGCTGTATAAAAAAAATAAAAGATTGAAATTACTTTTTCAGTAATCTCCACCTGGAGGCATGCCGCCCGGTGAACCGCCCTTGGATGATCTTGTTGCTATAACATCGTCGATCCTCAGTATCATTACTGCTGCTTCGGTTGCGGCTTCGACAGCCTGCTTGCCTACCCTTATAGGTTCGATAACACCGGTTTTTTCCATGTCTTCCACATTTCCTGAAAAGACATTTATACCGAATGTTTTCTTTCCATTGGCGTGCTCGCTCCTTATTTTTATAAGAATATCTATTGGATCAAGTCCTGCATTTTCTGAAAGTGCTCTTGGAATTTCTTCCATGGCATCAGCAAACTTTTCTATGGCAAGCTGCTGCCTTCCACCTACCTTGGAGGCGTAGTTTCTCAGGTTGAATGCAATTTCCTCTGCTGCCGATCCGCCGCCTGTTACATAAGCACCATCTTCGACTGCTGCTGCAACAACGTGAAGTGAGTCAGTAAGTGATCTCTCTATTTCATCTGCGACATGGTCTGTTCCTGCCCTGATCAACAGGCTGATTGCCTTCGGATTCTTGCTTCCGGTAACAAAGGTCATGTAATCATCGCTTACCTTTCTTTCCTCTACTGTTGCGGCTATTCCGAGGTCTGATGCTGTTATTTCTTCCAGTGATGATACTATGGCTGCGCCAGTTGCCTTTGCAAGTTTATCAACATCGCTTTTCTTGACCCTTCTTACCGCGTACATTCCTGCCTTTGCAAGGTAGTGCTGGGCCATGTCATCTATTCCCTTCTGGGTTATGACGACATTGGCTCCTGTTGCTTTTATTTTGTCAACCATTTCCTTGAGAACATCTTCTTCCTGCCCAAGGAATTTCTGTATCATAGATGGGTCACTGATCTGGAGGTTGGTATCAAATTCCGGTTTCTTTATTTCCAGTGCTACATCCAGCAATGCGATCTTTGCATTTTTTACAACCTTTGGCATATTGGGATGTACCTTTTCCTTATCAAGTATTATTCCATCAATCAATTCAGTTTGATCTATTTCCCCACTGTTTTTCTTTATAATCTGAAGATTATCGAAATCAACAAGGTATTTACCATCTCTTTCCTCGGCAATGTTTTTTATTGCATTGTATGAAATTTCTCCCAGAAGTTCCTTTTCAACCGATGCACTCTTGCTATTCAGTGAGGTTTTAGCCATTTTTATCAATATATCTTTGTCATTGATTGATACAGGCTTTGATATTTCATCCAGAACCCTGCTTGCCTGCGCAGCTGCAGTTTTATATCCCTCGGTTATTACCGTAGGATGTACGTTCTGCTTTATTAGTCCCTGAGCCTGGTCAAGCAATGCCCCTGCTATAATTACTGCTGTTGTGGTTCCATCGCCGACATAACTGTCCTGTGTTTTGGAAACCTCAACCATCATTTTTGCAGCAGGATGCTCGACATCCATCTCCTTAAGTATTGTAACCCCGTCATTTGTTATGACTATATCTCCAAGGGAGTCCACAAGCATCTTGTCCATTCCCCTCGGACCGAGTGTTGATCTAATAGATGTTGCGATTGCCTTTGCAGCATCTATATTCTCGAACATTGCATCCTTTCCACTCTCTCTTTTAGTTCCTTCTTTCAGGATAAATATGGGTTGACCACCAATCATGATTATCAAGTAAGTAAAAATAAACTTCTATATATAGTTTACTATATTAGCTCTAATTATATTATATGATATAAATAAATAGTCTATTATATATAAATAATTACCAGTACTGCCTGTTTTTGGCAAAATCCGTTTCAGCAATGAGAAGCCTTTTTATGAGGTCTTCTTCATGAAGGTATGATACCTCCAGTATCCTGGATGCGACCTCAGGGCCGACTCCCCTTGCCGCCATAACCATTATTGCCGTTATACCATGTTCCCTCACAAGATGTGCATTTTTAATAAGCCTCTTCCGTGTTTTTTCATCTATTTTTTTGGATAGTGATTCCTCATCAAATTTGGATATGGAAGCAACAAGCCTGGAATGGCATACCGGGCACTGTATATCTGTTATATCCTTTATTTTCCTGGTTCTCTTATATCCACATGACGTACAGTAAAGAATAACCTCCTCATTCATCAATCTCTTTTTGATTGAGTCCAGAATGGCCTTGGTCGGTTTCAGGGGCATGATTCTTTCTGAGTAATGCGAAAGGAAAATGTTCGATGATTCCGATATTTTATCCTTGAGTATAAAATTTGAATCTTCCAGCCCTTCAAGGTATTTTCTCAGCACATCTATATCCATATAATCGAATATTAATTTCCTTATGGAATCCTCATAAATAACAGTATCATAATAGGAATCCACAATCTTTTCAAACCTTATTCTTGTTATGTCAGCCTCATTTGTAATAATGCCGAATTTTCTTGCCTCGTAAAGAAATACATTGTTGAAAAACCGGGACCTTCTGGCGGATGATTTTACATAACCATCTAGATTATTCCTGTCGATATTCATTATCAAATTCTTTATGTCATCTGCAGAAATATTTCTTGATACTCGCATGTAAATGTGATATGGAGAATAATCCATTTCCACACTTTCACCTGTGATTGATGTGAGCAGCCCTGAAAGTATCTGTGCAAGAGTAAAGTTGCCCAAGCTACCCAGCAGAACCTGGATAACTATTTCAGAATTATGAGCCTCCACTATAATCCTATCCAGTGTGGCCATGTCATTTTTATACCATTCTGCAAGTGCTGCCTTCCCAGTTTCATTTACAAAGTCAGGGATTATTTTTGCCTGCCGATCGGATGATACTCTTGAGGCCGCTTCATAAAGCACAGGAATCTCCTCTCCTGTCCAGTGGGGGGCTATGGCTGCTGTTGCGAATGGCTCAACGTATATCTTATCATCATCAATCCTGATTGTCCTCCATGTGCTCCCTTTCATCACGAAGTAGGAACCGGGGGAAATTTCGTTTATTACGTATTTTTCATCAAGCGTTCCGATGAACTGTTTGTTTATTACGTCGATCACACGATAATTTTTCTCTCCGGCTATCATAGATATATTCTCTATGAAGTACTTGAGAACAGGATATCTTCTGATTGCAAAATTTCCATCTATAATGATTTTTCGCGTTTTTGACAGCAATTCCAGAACCGAGTAATAGTCCTCAAATTTTAAATCTTTGAATGGATAGGCACCTGTAATAATCTTATAAAAGTAGTTGTAATCCATTTTCCTGGAAAAATTCAACTCCAGCATAACCTGATTGGCAACGGTGGATAGAGAGTTTTTCCGGATCATGACGTTTTCCAGCTCACCGGATTTTATATTGCCCACTATGGCCTTTGCCTCCTCCAGTTCTATGACGTCATTGCAGATTACTGTACCCCGTGAAATTTTCTCCAGGGAGTGCCCGGCACGGCCTATACGCTGTATCATCTTGTTAATCTGCCTAGGGGAGTTGAACTGCACTACCATGTCAGCTGAACCGACATCTATGCCAAGTTCCAGTGATGATGTGCATATAAGTGCCTTTACACGATTCTCCTTAAAGTCGGATTCAGCTGTTTCCCTTGTTTCCTTTGACAGTGATCCGTGATGCACCTCTATATCAGGATTTTTCAGCCATAGTTTCATCCTGAATGATATATCCTCGGCAACATATCTTCTGTTCACGAATACTATTGTTCCGGTATTTTCTTCCACTATGGAGTGAATCTTCATTATGGACCCGGCGTACTGTGGGTCACACGCCATTATTTCTGCGGTTTCCTCATCACTCTTTTCCGGCATTATTACCTGTATATCCATTTTCTTATCTATAACAGGCTTCAGTATTTTGCATTCCTTTGATGGTGAAATGAAAAGTGCCAGCTCATTTTCATTTCTTGCAGTGGCAGAGAGACCTATAACCTGGAAATTGCCTGCAAGTACCTTTAAACGCTGCATGGCTATGGCGAACTGGGACCCACGCTCGTTCTGGGCCATTTCATGAACCTCGTCAACTATTACATACTTTACATTCTTTATATGCTCCCTGAGGCGTTTGCCCATCATGAGAAGCTGAAGGGATTCCGGTGTTGTGATAAGTATCTGTGCCGGATTTTTTGATATTTCATTTTTCTGTGCCTGTGTTATATCACTGTGTCTTACCTGTACACGCATGCCCAGTGTGTTGCAGTAATCAAAAAGCCTTGATAGCATATCTCTGTTAAGAGCTCTAAGAGGAGTAATATAAAGAAGGGCTATTGCTTCTGGCCTGTCTATGTAAATCCTGTTTAAAACAGGCAGAACGGCTGCTTCGGTTTTCCCAGAACCAGTGGGAGATATCAAAAGCACATTTTCTCCTGACAGTATTTCAGGTATTGCAAGTTTCTGTGCTTCCGTTGGTTCACTTATACCGTTTCTGGCCACACTGTCCTTAAGTGCGGGGTTGAGCATATCAAAAACATTTCTTCCCTGTGATGGCATTGTTCATATCCAATAGCAGGATATTATTTAAAATATTACAGTTATTAGGCGAAAATGAAATAACATTTATATAAAAATTTTAAATGAAGAATCAGGAATATTCATTATATATGATGATCGTCCTGTTATTCAATAAGATAAATATTTTAAATAATTAATAATACACCCCTATGTTACTTCCAAAAAAGATTTTTTTCACCAGGGGAATTGGCCGTGGAGAAACCCAGTTGCAGTCGTTCGAGAATGCATTGAGGGATGCCGATATTGCTGCATACAATCTGGTCAGTGTCAGTTCAATTCTGCCACCATATGTCGAAATAGTTGATAAACCAGAGGGCATAAAGCTGCTTTCTTATGGTCAGATTTTATTCACAGTCCTTGCCAGGAATTCATCCAACGAGCTTAACAGAATGATATCATCTGCTATAGGCGTGGCGGTGCCATCTGACAGAAGCAAATGGGGATACCTGAGCGAACACCATTCATTCGGCCAGACAGAAAATGATTCCGGGCACTTTGCCGAAAAGCTTGCTGCAGAGATGCTTGCAAGTACAATGGGACTGGATGACCATCTAAGATGGGAAGAGAAAAAAAATGAATATGTGCTGGATGACAAGATACTTACAACAAAAAATATCGCTGCAACCACGGTTGTACTCAAGCCTGACGAGTGGGCAACCGTGGTAGCAGCCGCAGTCCTAGTGGTTTAAATGGAGAGAAGCATAGAGGAAAAATGGCGTGATAGATGGGCTGAAAGCCATATTTTCGAGCCCGTTATAGATGTTGGCAGAAAGAAATTCTTTGTCACCGTGCCCTGGCCCTATACGAATGGTTCCCTTCATGTTGGACATGGCAGAACATATACACTGGGTGATATAGTTGCACGGTACAAACGATTAACTGGATACAATGTGCTTTTTCCCATGGGATTTCATGAAAGCGGCACACCTATACTTGCATTCTCTGAAAGATTGAGAAATGGTGATAAGGATACCATCAAACTTTACAGGAATTATCTGTCTGAATATGAAAAACCAGAGGATATAGATAGAATACTGGAATCTTTCAGAGAACCACAAAATATAGCAGACTATTTTTCAAGGGTGATAATAAAGGATTTTATGGATCTCGGATACTCCATAGACTGGAGCCGAAAGTTTACGTCTGCCGATCCATTTTACCAGGAAGTTGTAAAATGGCAGTTCAACCAGCTGAACGAAAAGGGGCTTATTAAAAAGGGGAGTTACCCGATACTTTATAGCATCAAGGACGAAAACGCAGTTGGGGAAGATGATATAAAGGATGGTGATACAGATAAGGTAAGCATAGAGGAATTCACCGGAGTACTTTTCAGGGGTGAAAAGTATTATCTCATGGCAGCATCACTCAGGCCTGAGACAATATTCGGAGTGACAAATCTGTGGCTCAACCCTTCTGCAACATACGGACTGATAAGATACCGTGGAATGGATATAGTAATGTCCGATAGCGGCTGCAAAAAATTCTCAATGCAGCATGAAGGTGTTCAATACAAAGGCGACGTCCCATCTGAGGATATAATAGCATCAGAATTCCAGGTTCCACTATCAAATGAGAAGATCGGAGTTTTAACGGCCAGTTTTGTTGATCCTGATAATGGAACCGGAATAGTATATTCTGTTCCCGGGCATTCTATTTTTGATTACATTTACTACGAAAAGAACAGTATAAAAAATAAGATAAGGAAAGTGGTGAAAGTAGACAGTAACATATCAGTGAAATTCCTGGTTGAAAAATATGATCTGGTGAATAATGATGGAAAACTTAAAGAGGCAACGCAGGAACTCTATAAGGAGGAGTTTTACAACGGCACACTTATTAATTCCGGAGAATACAGCGGAATGTCGGTAGAAGAGGGCAGGGAGGCGATCAGGAAGGAAATGCAGGAAAAACATCTGGCATTTATATTCTATGAAACTTCGAGAAAAGCAGTAACAAGGTCCGGTTCAGAGGTTACTGTGGCAGTACTCAATGACCAGTGGTTTATTGACTATTCACCTGAATGGCTCAAGGAAAAGGCGCACAACCTTGTGAATTCTATGAAATTTTATCCTGAACTGTACAGAAAGCTCATGAACGATGCTGTTGACTGGTTGAAGGAAAGGCCGTGCGCCAGGAGGAGGGGCATTGGAACCAAACTGCCATTCGATGAGAGATGGGTTATAGAATCTCTTTCGGATTCAACAATCTACATGCTTGCTTATACGAATAAAAAGGAACTTGAAAATTTGTACTCCCACCTTCAAAGAATACCCTATGATATACTTGATTACATTCTGCTGGGAAAACAGGTGCCAGAAAATTACGATGAATTTACAATGTCGAATGCCCTGAAGGCCAGAGATGAATTTAACTACTGGTATGGAAACGACTTGAGGATAACTGCACCACCACATATATCAAATCATCTTGCGTTCTTTATAATGAACCATTCTGCTATATTCAGGGGAAAGGAACTGCCAGGTGGACTCATGATATCGGGGCTGGTGATTTCCAATGGCGCCAAGATATCAAAAAGCAAGGGAAATGTAATATCACTTCTGGAAATAATCAAGCATTATTCGGCAGATATATACAGGCTTTTCATGGCGGCAGGTGCTGACATATCATCACTTCTGGACTGGAATGAAAAGGACCTGTCGTCTGTTATGAAAAGATATTCATATTTTACCGATATACTTGACGGATATTCTCCGGGAAATGATGGTGATAATTATATTTATACATGGTTCAAATCCTCATTTTACAGGAATTTAAAAACTTACATTGCTGACATGGAGTCCATGAACATAAGAGATTCATATATTGCCATATTTTATAATGTAATGAATGACCTCAAGAATGTAGAGAACCATGGAGGCAGTATAAATACTGCCCTTAACCCCGTTCTCCCGGACTGGCTTAAAGCCCTTTCGCCCATAATACCCTTTGCCGCTGAAGAATACTGGCACAGGCATGTGGATAATAATAGCTTTGTCAGTGCACAGACCATTGATATAAATATAGACGGTAAAATTGATTACAACGTTTTAAAATCTGAAAACTATCTTGACAGGGTTATATCGGATATAAGGGAAATCCTTAAAATTATACATATTGATGCAAAAAGAGCCACTATTACTGTCTATGGAGATAAACAGAAAAAATTCCTTGAGGATTATCCAGGGGGAAATCTGGACAGGGAATACCGTACCATGATAGGAGACTACATGAAAAACAAAAACAGGATAGCTCCGGAAATGCTTGATGAATACAGCATAATAGAAAATAATAAGGGATATCTCGAATCTATTCTGAAGATAAATGTAGATATTGTAAAGACAGACATCATACAGAAGAAAAATCCATGGCCAGGCAGGCCCCTCATAGAGATAAGCTGATCAGATGTCGAATACAACTGTGGCGGATCCATGTTCCGGGTCCATCCTGAGATTATAATATGTAACTGCCTTTATAACATTTTTATATTCTACATTACTGGGTAAATGGGATCCATAAATGGTGCCGTGAAGCCTGTTTCCTGCGAACTCCAGTTCTGAAGTGAAATATATAACATCCTCGTATTCCATATAAAAAAGGATGTCATTAAGCAAATTTACCAGTATATCGTCCGGAGAATTTTTTTCAATATCAATAGGTTTATAGAAATCTGGTTTCAGAAATTCTCTATCCACTATTAAATCAGACATGGCAATTATAGAATTTTCAAAAATTGTGAGATAAGAATTTCCGTATATTTTGACTTTGAGATCCGCAGTATGATCCAGAATGTCATAAATCATAACAAGTAATAATAATTATAAATATAAAATCTAACACTAAAATAAAATATGGGTTTATTGATCCGGATTTACGGATGATATCATGGGTATTTCATCCTTGTCCAGGTCAAGTCCGATTTCCTTGGAGGTAAGGTTTCTGCCAAGGCTTCTTTCGTAGAAGCGTATGATCCTCTTCTTTTCCTCCACGGTGTATTTTCTGAAGTATTTGTCCTTCTTCAGGTCAAATCCTGTCTTTTCCTCATACACATTTGCAGGTATTGAGTATTTTCTCTGTGTTGAATCCCTGTAAAGTTCCGGTATCACATTGAATGCACAGAAAGGTATGACCCTTCCATCTGGCATTGCATAGTGTATATCGCATCTCTCGACACGGTCTACATCATATGTGTACGGATCCTGGAAGTGCATAAATCCAACAAACAGGGACTTGTAATGGAAAGCCTTCAGTCCATGGTAGTCGCCTTCTGTGAATGCGTTGTATACCATATCCTTCAGTTTGAATCCCTCCGGTGCCTTGCTGTAATCCACGAATTTCTTCAGGTTTAACAGCAGCTTGGTAACGGATTCTACTTTCTTGGGTGCCTGCCATTTTGCATATTTTATGTCATCTCCCAGTTCTGAAAGGTACTCAAACATTCCCTTGACATCAACAAACCTGGTTACAGGTATGATCTTATCGTTGTCAATGAATATGTATGTTCCCATTCCGCATGCAAAGTGTATGGATAACTTGTATGTTGGATGACCTTTAAGCGCTGCAACGAAGTTTGATACATCAGTTGTAGCTGGCACTGTGAAGAAATCTTCCCTTCCTATTGCACCATCGAGCTGCTGCTCGATCTTTTTTATTGCCCCAGGAATTGTTATCCTCTGCCTAGCTCTGGCACGATCGGACATCCTTCCCACAAGACTTACCGGCTGGAAATTGAGTCCCCTTACAACATCCATATTGGATTTTGCAAACTTTATCATATCTCCCAGGTACATATCATTTATTCCGCCTATAACAGTGGGCACAAGTACAACTCCCATCGGTGCCTGCTTGTAATGCTCCAGTGCCATTGGTATTTCCCAGAAGTTCTTAGGATTTGATCTTGGTGTTGGCCCGTCGAAACTGGTGTAAACAACGTTGGATCCTGCATCCCTTGCCCTCTTGACGAAGTCTGGATCATATGCTGCTCTTACACTGTTTGTGTTCATCTGAACATGTTCATAGCCTTCTTCCCTGGCGATTCTTATTACATCTATAATATCATCTCTAAGGGTTGGCTCTCCGCCTGTTATCTGAACTGCGTTGGCTCCAACGGGTTTCTCGTTTCTCATTCTTCTGAGCATTAATCTTATCTGATCAAGAGACGGCTCGTATATTGGCTCATTCTCCTTTGCATAGAAGAAGCAATACCAGCATGAAAGGTCACACCTGTTTGTTATAACGACGTTCCCCAATCCTGTATGGGATTTATGCTTTACACAGAGACCGCAGTGTGTAGGGCAAACAATTTTGTCTGCATATACTGCAACATTCGGGTTCAATATTTTTGTACCCTCTTTGTCCTGGAATTTTTTTGCCTCCTCATACATATCATAATCTTCCCAGTACTTTTCCTTTGTTATTCCATGTTCTGCGCATTCCTTGATAAGATCAACTTCTCCCCCTTCTTCATACACGATAGCAGGAACTCTCATCTGATCGAATTTCTCCTCATCTGCACACAGAGGGCATAAGCTTTCTGTTACTCTTAAAACAAGCATATCGTCTGTAATTAAATGGCCCATACTTTTCAAGAATTCATCTACAGTCTTGAAAGGCGCGTTTCTACTTATCTCAAAGTCATTCGCCAGTCTGACCTCGGATTTATTTCTTTCTTCTGTCAATACCATATTAATTCACCTAATTAACTAATCATGTTAAGCATATAGAATAATATATATGTTTTGTCTTTTTTTATGCTAATAATGCAAAACACTAATTAGTGACAATAATTACAAAAATATGCCTTTATATATAAGAAAAATAAATATTTGAGATTATTTTCTTTTTTATGACTAATTTATTCCGGGTATTATAACTATAATATCAGTATTTTTTATTCTGTATTTTGATCTCCTTCAATATCTGATTATACATATAATCTATATTAGAAGCTATATTTACAGTTATGCCTTTATCAGAAAGATAGGTCTTTAATTGATCTCTGGAAATCATATCACCGGTATTCCCGATTTTATCTTTGATTACCCCGGGTATTAACTTCAGTAACTTTTTTCTTTCCTCGGATTTAACACTTTTATCAATTTTTTTGCGTGCTTCTCTGTTTACCCTGTCAATTTTCATTTTTAATTCCTGTTCTATTGGAAAGTCAAAATTAATGCCTTTATCCATCCAGAAGCCTTTTATGCCGGTATCTATTTCGTCCTCTCCGTAATCAAATGATTCATTGTCCAGATACTGTAGCATATCCTGAATAAGAGAATCTATTGATTTTTCATTTACTTCCCTTGTTAATGGCAATACTTTTTTCTCCTCATTTTCATCCAGAAGATCGTCTATATTGAAAGTATTCAGCTCGGAAAACCAATCTGCTTCTTCATGGTATTTATATCCAACGTCATTGGCTATGTACATAATGTCAAGCTCTGCGATTTTATTTTGATATTTTTTGCAGTCTATAGAGGAGCAATCCATATCTTCATCTTCGAATCTTTTTATGGAAATCACAATAGATTCTATTCCATTGTCTTTAGCATTCTTGAGGAATTTTGATGCACCGCCCATACGTTTATCCCATTCAAAACTGATTACTATATCCACATCAGTGGAATAATATATAGAAATTTCATTCCTTCGGGAATATCTTACAATGCTGTTCCACAGTAATTCCATTTTATCTTTCATATTAGACCACTGTCTAAATGAATAAGATAAAACTAATATAAAAGGATTTTTAATAATATTTTGTCTATTTACAGCAACATGTCATTTTTGCAATATATTGTTAAATTGATACTTATTATAATACTCACTGAGGACACCCGATTTTATTGCATTAAATACTGTTTCGGATTGCTGGCTGGAATTTTTTGCCAGTATCCATGAAAATTTCATTTCTACATCGTCCGGTACATAATATTTGAATTTCCAGTATCTTGCCTCACTTTCCCACAAGATTCCATAATCTGCGGTACCGGACATTATTTTCTGTGGGATTTCCCGGTGATGAATATCACATATTATAGCCACTCCTTTAAGATCTCCGTAGTAACCACAATTTTTTTCATAGTATTTCTTAAATATCATGCCTGCGGACGAAAGCCTTGGATTCGGTATGGCCAGCTTTTCCTTTTTAATTTTACATATATCCGGCTGTTCCTTGGTTCCAACCCACGCAATACATAAATGGTCCTCAAATGCCTCAAATTTTTGGCTAAACTTCATTCCGTGCAATAAATTATTATCAATGCATACCAGTTCCGGGATTCCATCTATCTGAAGATTCCCTAGACTGAGCGGAGCCCCGTTTGCCCTTTTTCTCACGAGAACAGAGGGTAGTGCTTCAATATAAACTTTAATACTTTTAGATTCAAAATGTGCAACAATTTGAGGGGCAACAAACCACTGGTTTCCTGTTACAGACATTTTAATTCCGTCTGTATGCCCGAAAAAGTCAGAAACCATATCAAATCCTGGAGAAGCGAATTTCATAATTAACGATATTACAGATATATAAATAGATTATTTCCTCTTTGTAAAAAACCTTGTGACTTGCCGCAGTATGTATCATATTGCAAAATCTGCCTTTATATTATGTACTTACATCGGGTTCATCAGAGGTGCAGCATGTACCTTTTCCG
>JAKAAK010000070.1 GCA_021797025.1 Thermoplasmata archaeon | reverse complement strand
CCCATACTTGCAGTTGTACCCACATTTCTCAGGGTTGATAACATTCCAGAGGCAGAACCCCTGACATCAGGAGGAACAGATGACATGACAGCAGCTGTATTCGGTGCTGTAAATATTCCCATTCCGGCTCCGAACATGAATAGTAATATAGCCATAAATATGTAAATAAAGTCTGCAGGAAGTAGTACCAGTAGGAGAAGTGCCACACCCGAAACTATAAGCCCTGTTGAAGCAAGCCATCTCTGGCCATGTGTATCCGAATATCTTCCTGCAAGTGGTCCAAATATTCCCATGGCTACTGTCATGGGAAGCATATATATTCCCGCCCAGAATGGTACTGATGCAAAATGATATCCATGTATGGGAAGCCATATGCCCTGAAACAGTATAATTATCATGAACATGAAACCCATCATGCCCATGCTTGATATCATTCCTGCAAAGCTACCTGCTGTGAAACCCCTGATCTTGAATAAACTCAGATTGAACATAGGGTCTCTTACCTTTCTCTCAACAAATGGAAATGCTATAAGCAGTATAGTACCAACAATAAGGGCAACCTGCACCCATGGATTACCCCATCCCATTGCACTTGTCTTATAAGGGGCTATTCCGTATGTGACCCCGACCAGTAATATAATTAAACCACCTGCGAATGTAATATTGCCTGGAATGTCAAGCCTCTGCTTCTTCCTCGGTGAGGTTTCTTTCAATTTAAGGTAAGACCATACTGTTCCTACAATACCTACGGGAACACTGACCAGGAATATATATCTCCAGTTAATAGTTGCAAGAATACCACCAACAACTATTCCAATGCTCATTCCTGCTGTTGCCGCAATGGCATTTATTCCCAGTGCAAACCCCCTTTCTTCCTTCTTGAAATTATCAGTAATAATTGCATAACTGTTGGCAAATATGAATGAGCCACCCACTGCCTGTATAATTCTAAATATAATAAGTTCCAGTGCACCGGTATCACCTGTTCCTGGTGTAAGATATAGTAATATGGACCCAACTGTAAATACTGCAAAACCCATATTAAAAAGTCTGACTCTCCCGAACATGTCAGATAATCTTCCTATTGTAACCAGGAGTACTGCGGTTACTATCATATAACCCATCAATATCCATAGAAGGTATACGAATGAATTTGGTTGTAGTGGATTTAATTTGATTCCGGTAAATATTGCCGGCAGAGCTATAATTAGAATACTCATATTTATAGTGGCCATCAATACTCCCATAGTCGTGTTTGATAAGGCCACCCATTTCTCCTGAACCATGATAGTTAATTAATTTTTATTATTTAAAGGTTATTTTACGAAATTATTTATTAATAAATAATAATGTAGTCAAGAATTATTTTATGTAATAGTATTCGCCTTCTGACTTCTGCTGGCGATCCAGTGCACTGTTCAATTTATTTATTCTGGGCCTTTTTGTAATTTCATCACGCCTGAATGTAATTCCCAGTTCCTTGAGAAATGTATTCATACCTTCCCGCATGTTCATGGGACCAATAGAGTTACCGTATACACCCTGACTGCCCTTGAAAACTATAAGCGCATCTGAAATTAGATCTATAAGGTAAATGTCATGATCTACAACGATGGCACTTTTTTTATTGTTCTCTATTACCCTCCTTATTATTCTTGCAACGCTCATCCTGTATGAGGAGTCAAGATGTGCAGATGGCTCATCTATGAGGTACAGGTCTGCGTCTGTTGCCAGTGTCAGGGCTATAGAGGTACGCTGCAGTTCCCCGCCGGAGAGATCGCCCATACCTTTATCATATAGTTCCTCTATATTAAGTGGTGAAAGGATTTCATTCTTGATAAATACGTCCTCCATTTTTTCCTTTAATGCATTGGAAAGAAGTTCGTAAACGGTACCATCATAATCACTTGATATATACTGAGGCTTATATGCTATTTTCAGTTCATTTTCCACAGAACCGGAATCAGGTTTGACAACGCCTGAAAGAATTTTAACAAAGGTTGTTTTTCCCAGTGCATTCTGGCCAAGAACACCGATTATTTCTTCCCTGTTTATGTAACCCTCTCCGATACTCAGATGAAAATTACCATAATTTTTTTCCATGGTGGTCCATGATGTTACTTTTGTTGTTACCATTGTCCTTTTGCTGGATTTAACAGTAAAATCTATGGATGTTGGTCGTATCCTTACGTTTTCTTCTCTTATATAACCCGAGAGGAATTCATTAATTGCCTTATTTGTGGATTTTTCCTTGGTAATTACACCATATGCCCCTGGACTTCCATAAACAAGATTAACCTGATCCGCCATTTTGTCCAGTATGGCAAGATCGTGTTCAACAACCAGTACAGTCTTAGATTTTGAAAGTTCACGTATTATTTCAGATATACGCAGTCGTTCATGGATATCAAGATATGATGATGCCTCATCAAAAAGGTAAATATCTGCATCCTTCATCAGTGTCATGCCGACTGCTAGCTTCTGCAATTCGCCACCTGACAGTTCTTTTATATCTCTGTCAAGTGAGGTGGACATTGCAAGTTCATCGATTATAATGTCCATATTGCCATGATCATTATTTTTCATTATCTCACGGACAGTGCCTTTGACCACCCTTGGGATAAGATCAACATACTGATTTTTCAGCACCGCCTTCTTTTTTCCACTGTATAAATCCCGGAAATACTGGCCCATTATACTCTTAGAAAATTTCTCTATAACGAAATCCTGATCATCTTTTCTTGCAATACCCCCGAAATTCGGTATAAGCACACCTGAAAGTATATTCATTGTTGTAGTCTTTCCCAGTGCATTCTGGCCGAGAATTGCATTAACCCTTCCTGTTCCAAGTTCCGGCAACGAATAAAGCCGGAATGAATCGATTCCGTACTGATGGACTATATTTTTATTCAGCTCGTCAGGTATGCTTACTATCTTGATGGCATCAAAGGGGCATCGTTTTACGCAGATTCCGCACCCGATACACAGTGATTCTGTAATTACAGGAAAATCATCAGACTGCCCTGGAAATTCAATTGTCTTCGCCCCGTTACGAACGGGCGGGCAGTAGTACCTGCACTCATGGTTGCATTTTTTCGGATGGCACCGTTCTCTGTCTAAGATAGCTATATGCATATTATATTCTCAAAAATTTAGTTTGATTTCCAGTATTCATCCGGTATTTCGCTATATATATCGAACTGGCTATCATGCACTGCGGATGTACTGATATTCATTTCAGACAGCTCCAGAACCCTCAAAACATTCAGTATCCAGTAATGTATACGCCATTCCCTTCCATCAAAAAGTGTTGTTTCCTCTCTCTCGGTTTCGAGTATTCCAAGGTCTTCCATTGTATAGAAAACGTCCCGATCCTCAGGTTCAAGCATGTTATCAATAACCCTTGTACTATATCCGAAGAAATTAATAATATGCTCCGCTGAAGACTCTGATTCTTCAATACCCATCTTCCTATTCTGGAGACTCAATCCGTTGCTTATTGCTCTTGACAGTTCATCGATTTTGACATATGTCCTGTTTCTTAATTTTACCATTTCCATGTTACTTGTTGCCACATTAATCACCTTTAAAGTAAACATACCTTATTACATGTGAATTAATAAGGTTATTTAATTTTGAATAATAATATGCCATTTGTATTATATTAATGTTTCCAGTAAGATGAAAAATTGTTCTATATAGCATATATAGAATATATAGGTAATATTTATAATATTTAGAAGCCTGACAAAATTAGAGGATCGATGAGTTCGGATATTGACAAATCAATGGACATGGCAAAATCTTCCAGATTCCATTATAAAGTTTTATTTATATCAGGTCTGGGTTTTTTCACAGATGCTTATGATCTTTTTATTATTGGCGTTGTAATACTTTTACTTCCATTGGCCGGGTGGCAGAGAATAGGCGTATTTTATGAGGGATTAATAACATCAACAGCACTCCTGGCTGCAGTCATCGGTGCTATTGTATTCGGGCGCCTTCTTGATTACTCAGGCAGAAAGGCCATATACGGACTTGAACTCATTGCCCTGATAGTAGGTGCCCTGGGAAGTGCATTTCTGACACCAGTTAACAATATATTTGCACTGCTTTTCTGGAGATTTCTTCTTGGAATAGGCATCGGCGGTGATTATGCCACAAGTTCAACGATCATGACAGAATATTCTAACACCATGAACCGTGGAAGATTCGTTGGCATGGTATTTTCCATGCAGAGTTTCGGACTTATAGCCGGCCCGCTTATATCCATTGCATTTCTCTCCAACGCTGTATCAGCTTATATAACATGGAGGCTGCTGCTTGCCATAGGTGCACTTCCAGCAATTATAGTAATATATTTTAGAAGAAAAATGCCAGAGCCACCCAGATATACTGCAGATGTAAGAGGTGACTATGCCCAGGCGGCCAAAAATTTGAAGGATTTTACAGGTATAAGCTCTGATGAAAAGCGTGGAGAAACAGTAAAGGCTCCATGGTACATACTTTTCAAGGACAGAAAATTTCTTCTGACACTTATAGGTACTGCAGGCGCATGGTTTTTAATGGACTGGGCTTTCTACGGGAATTCAATTATGTCAAACAGTATACTTGCCTTTTTAGTTCCGTCGTCGGTTACAGGCATACACGCTATTATACTTACAAATGAGTACTCTGCTATGATATTCGGAATAGCTGCCTTTCCAGGATACTGGCTTGCCTCATTTACCATTGATAGAATAGGAAGGAAACCTGTTCAGGTGACCGGTTTCGCCATGATGGCGATTTCATTTGCAACAATATCACTCTTAAGTTTTCTTACAACGTATAAATTCCTTGACTATTTCCTTTTAATCTACGGGATAAGTTATTTTTTCATCATGTTTGGTCCGAATGTGACAACATTTGTATATCCTCCGGAGGTATTTCCCATATCAACCAGAGGGCTGGGGACAGGTATATCCTCAGCCGGAGGAAAAACAGGCGCATTCATAGGGACCTTTGCCGATACAATCATATTATCTATTACAGGTATTCATTTTCTTATGGGAATCCTTGCAGTTATTGCATTCATTGGAATGGTAATTACCATACTGCTACTGCCAGAAACAAAACGTAAAGACCTCGGAAAAACATCCCGTGAGGGAGAGTTTACAAATACAGGAAAGTGAAAAGGCTTAATAATATTTAAACATAACCTGCAATCATATGGAAATTGTTTTTCCCGATCCAAAAAGCAAAGATATGCTCAGCCATTATATGGAATCCAAAAATGGTGGTATAAAAATTGCAGGTGTGAAATATGATTATAGCTCTGATAAGTTTTCTTCCAGCATAGTTAAAGAATTTTTTTTGCGAAATAATCTATTTACAGGTTTTGAGGATCGAATTTCAGGAAATATTGAGGCGAAAATAAGGAATAAAAAAACTAAAATCATGGGAATACTTAATGCAACGCCGGATTCATTTTTCAATGGTTCTAGAGTTTCCGGTACAGAAACTATTGACCGCATGATAGATTTGAAACCAGATATAATCGATATAGGCGGTGAAAGCACCAGACCCGGGAGTTCAGAAGTTGATCCTGAAACAGAATTTTCAAGAATTAAAAGTATACTTGAATATATTAAGTCAGTTTCAGATATACCAGTATCGGTTGATTCACGGCATTATGAAACAATAAAAAGATCAATGAAGTACGGAATTAGTTATATAAACGACATATCCGGATTCGAGGATCAACGGATGATCGATATTGCAAGAGACAACGGAGTAAAATGTATAGTCATGCATATGAGAGGTACCCCGCAGAATATGGACCAATTTACCAGTTATGATAATATTTTTGTGGAAATTAACACGTTTTTTTATAACCGGATAAATGCAATGATTCAGGCCGGCATTGATCCAGAAAATATTATACTTGACCCGGGAATAGGATTTTCAAAGGATTTTCAGGGGAATGTATCTATTCTCCGGTCCCCATGGTCCTTTTTCCTGGGATTCGATACACTGTTCGGAACTTCGAGGAAAAGCATAATAGGAAAAATAACGGGAAGCAGTGTGGAAGATAGGGCTGGCGGGACAATTGCCACATCTATTTACCTTAACAATAACGGGGTTGATGTAATCAGGGTACATGATGTTTTGCCTAACAGGGATGCTATAACGATGTACAGATACATTGAAGATTCTTGAATGACCTCTTCTCCCCGGTAATCGGCAATTGTTAATGTTAATAACGTGAAGTTTATATATTTTCTACCAATGGATGAAACATGATGAGAGTCCCGTATAAGGTTAAACTTCCTACAGGAGAACGATATACTTTCATAAAAAATACGCTGGCATCCAGGGACCTTTATACGGTTTGTGAAGAGGCACACTGCCCTAACATAAGCGAATGCTGGGAAAGCGGAACGGCAACATTCATGATTCTTGGGTCTAACTGCTCGAGAGGTTGCAGATTTTGTGCAGTTACACATGGAGGCATGCTGCCCCTGGACCCGGAGGAGCCGGAAAAGGTATACGAATCCGTTAAGCTTATGGGACTTGATTATGTGGTAATAACATCTGTGGACAGGGATGATCTGCCAGATAATGGATCCTCGGCATTTGCGGCAGTGGTAAAAAAAGTCAGGGAGCTGGGGATAAAAATTGAGGTTTTAATTCCGGACTTCAGCGGCAATCAGAATGATATAGATAAAATAATAGAATCAAAGCCAGATGTGATAGCGCATAATATTGAAACAGTCAGGAGACTGACCCCATCGGTACGTGACCCGCGGGCAGGGTATGATCAGAGCCTGGCAGTTCTTAAATATATAAAGGAAAATGATAAAAATACCATAACAAAATCGTCAATAATGATTGGTCTGGGAGAGACCGATGATGAGGTAATAGAGACAATGAATGACCTGAGAGGGGCAGGAGTCGAAATACTAACTGTTGGCCAGTATCTCAGGCCTACCAAAAAACAGTTAGAGGTAAAGGAATATTCGTCCATGGATAGATTCAAATTCTTTGAGAAAAAGGGTTATGAGATTGGATTTTCCTTTGTGGCATCCGGCCCGCTTGTGAGAACTTCTTACAGGGCAGCTGAAGGATACATAAAAATGAGGGATAAGTATGATTGAGGAAACTGATATTAGCAAGGAAGGTTTGTTGACCGCATATAAGAATATTGTAATGGAAAGACTTTTTGATAAGAAAATGCTCAATGCCAGCAGACAGGGATTTTTACCGTTTTACATTCCGCTGATGGGGCATGAAGCTATACATATTGGGCTGGGCATGGCAATAAGGGATGAGGATTTCTTTTATCCCTATTACAGGGATTTCGGTGTACTGCTACAGATGGGTATACCAATAGATACGATCCTATCTCAGGTATTTGCAACTGCCACGGACAATGAAATAGGTAGGGATATGCCGGATCATTTCTCATTGAAAAAATATAATATAGGTGCGGTTATAACACCTGTTGCTGGCCATTTAACATCGGCAACCGGAATTGCGTATGCAAAGAAATACAGGAAACAGAAGGGCTCGGTAATAACAACGTTCGGGGACGGAGCAACATCGACCCCTGATTTCCATGTTGCCATGAATTTTGCAGGAGTTTATAACCTACCCATGGTATTTTTCGTTGAGAATAACCAGTTTGCCATATCTGTTCCAACATATCCAAGCACCGATAAGGCCTTCAGCAACACCTACGAGGAAACAAGGGGTGCTATCTATAAAAAGGCAGAGGCCTATGGATTCACAGGAATAAGAATAGATGGAACAAATTTTCTGGAAGTTTACCGGGCAACAAGACAGGCTCTGGAAAGTGCTGAAAACCAGCCTATACTTATTGAGGCAATGACTTACAGAATGGGGCCCCATTCAACAGCCGATGACCCGAATAAGTACAGAACCACAACAGTAATAGAAGGTGGAGATAAGGACCCTCTTGTTGTAAATCAGAAGATGCTGAAGGACATGAAAATTTTAACCGATAAGGATATCAGCAGTATAAATGCTGAGATGGATGAAACAACATCACAGCTTATAGATAAATATGAAAAGGCACCGAAACCAGATAAGAGTACCATGATGGGAAACCTGTACGAGGATGAACCGTGGTATATAAGTGAGGAAAGAGGCGATATACAATGACTCAGATGACCATGGTAAAGGCACTTAACAGTGGATTAAATAATGCAATGGAAAAAGATGATTCAATAATACTCCTGGGAGAGGATGTAGGAACAGATGGAGGGGTATTCAGGGTAACAGACGGATTGCTTGCAAAATATGGCAGAGAGAGGGTTATGGATACACCACTTGCTGAGCTTGGTATAGTGGGATTCGGAATAGGAATGTCCATGGCCGGACTTAAAGCTATACCGGAAATTCAGTTCCAGGACTTTATTTACACTGCTATGGACCAGATTATAAACCAGATGGCAAAACTCAGATACAGGACCAATGGAGATTACACATTACCTATGGTTCTGAGAACCCCTTACGGCGGAGGCGTTCACGGTGGACCTTACCATTCGCAGAGTGGTGAGGCATATTTTACACATACGCAGGGACTTACTGTTGTAACACCTTCAAATCCATATGATGCAAAAGGATTGTTACTTTCTTCCATAGAATTGAATGACCCCGTTATATTTCTTGAGCCAAAAAGATTATATTACGCAGGGAAAATGGATGTTCCTGATGATTACTATAAAGTTGACCTGAGAAAGGCTAACGTCATAAGGGAGGGAGATGACCTCACAATAATAACGTATGGTCCGGCTGTACCACTTGTTAAAAGCACGGTGGAAAAGAACAATGTAAATGCACAGATAATAGATTTGAGAACTTTGAGTCCGTTCGATCTTGAGACGATCATGGCAGGCGTGAAAAAGACAGGAAAGGTACTCATAGTTCATGAGGCACCCAAAATGTTCGGTGTAGGAGCCGAACTTTCGGCCACAATTTCCGAAAGGGCTATTGATTATCTAGCTGCGCCCATTCTGAGGGTTACAGGGCTTGATATACCGATACCCTTTGCGCTGGAAGACTATTATGTGCCCAACGAGAAGAGAATAATGGCGGCAATAGAGAAACTGTTGAAATACTGATTTGGTGATATAAATGTATACTGTTAGTTTACCCCCAATTGGTGAGGGCATTCAGGAAGGAGAAATAGTAAAATGGAATGTAAAACCGGGCGATTCGGTAAAGAAAGATGATGAACTGGTAGAGGTTATGACGGATAAAATAACCGTAAAGATACCCTCACCTGTTGCAGGGAAAATTGTTAGAACCATGGTCAACGAGGGTGAAACCGCTATGATAGGGGAGGCAATCCTTGAAATTGATTCGCCTGATGAATCAAACACGCCTTCAGGAGATAAAAAGGAAGTGCCAGCCCCGAAACAGGAGGTTTCGATAAGTACAGATGAGAAAATACCCAGTGTGAAGGCAACCCCTGCAGTTCGTGCATATGCAAGATCACAGAATGTAGATATTCTAAAGGTTAAACCTGCATCTGCTGATGGAAGAATAACAAAGGATGATATAGACCGCTTCGCATCCCGGAAAACAGTGGAGTCACCTAAAGCTGTTGCAGGCACATCCAGTGAAGACGAAATATTCACACCTACCGGTATAAGAAAGATCATATTTGATAAAATGACAAAATCAAAGCAGATAATACCGCATTTTACCATTACAGATTTCATAGATACGGGCAATATAGAAAAATCCATAAAACAGTATACTGGAAAGAGGTACCTGAGCTTCACAGCCTTCTTTGTAAAGGCCGTAACGGTTGCCTTCAGGGATTTCCCGAAGCTTAATGCCATCTATAACGAAAATGATAAGACCTATACAATAAAGAAAAATTATAATATTGGTGTTGCAGTGGATTCTCCAACAGGATTAACCGTTGTGGTTGTAAGGGATGTTGCATCAAAGAATGTATTCCAGATATCGGATGAAATAAAGGATATGGCAGAACGTGCTAGAACCGGTAAGCTACAGCTACAGGATGTTCAGGGTTCAACATTTTCAGTGACAAATATAGGATCCATAGGCGGAATAATGGCCACTCCCATAATCAATTATCCTGAAGTTGCAATACTCGAGATTAATTCCAGAACATCCGGGTTCGTGAATGGGGAGCTGAGACAGGGGCTTTATCTTACACTTGCCTGCGATCACAGGCTGATAGACGGAGCCGAAGCTGCCCGTTTCCTTGGCAGATTAAAAGAGGTTCTTGAATATCCATTAATGTACATTGGTGATTGAATGGATTTCGATGCTGCATTTATAGGGTCCGGTGCCGGTGGTTACTATTCCGCCCTGAGGTTGTTAAAACATAAAAAAAAGGTTCTGATCATTGAAAAGGAAAAATTTGGAGGTGAATGCCTGAACTACGGGTGTATCCCATCTAAGGCGCTTATAGAACTGAGCGAGGGAATCGAATATTTGAAGGATATGCCCGGGGTTTCCATGAAATACAATCTGGATATGAAGGAGTGGCAGAAATGGAAGCAATCCGTTGTTACAAGGATAACCGGCGGTGCTGAGAAACTTTGTCTGAGCCTTGGAGCGAAGATAGTGTATGGCACAGGCAGCATAAAGGATAGAAATACTGTTACGGTCAATGGAACCGATTATTCAACGGAAAACATAGTCATAGATACCGGATCTGTACCAGTGAAAATAAAGGGAATAGATGATGTTTATTATAACAGGGAAATACTTGCCATGGAAAACATTCCTGACAAACTGGTGATAATAGGTGGTGGATATATAGGTGTTGAAATGGGAACCGCCTTTAGGAAACTTGGATCCGACGTTTATATAGTTGAAATGAAAGATAGAATACTTCCAGAAATAGAGGAAGACCTTGCAAGGGAAGTTGATAAAAAGCTCAGGAAGCTGGGTGTTAAGATCATGACGGGTAGTAAGGTGCAATCAGTGAAGAAAAACAAAAAGTATACAGTTGCAATAGAGGGTGACGATAATATAGAAGCAGATACGGTTCTCATGTCGGTCGGACGCATACCCAGTACAGGAGATACAGGAATAGAGAAACTGGGAATCCAGATGGATGGAAAATTCATACAGACAGATGGACACAAAAGGACAAATATACCCAACATCTATGCTATAGGAGATGTTTCCGGTGGCCCTATGCTGGCACATAAGGCATTCTATGATGGATACGTCGCTGCAGAAAATATTCTCGGTAATGATACTGTTGTAGATTACAGGGCACTTCCCTTTGTTGTATATACAGACCCTGAAATAGCATTTACTGGAAAAACCGGTAGCAAATATAATAAAATACCGGTACTTGCAAATCCCAGATCGCTGACCATGAATCAGAAGGAAGGTTTCTTCAAACTTTACTACGATGATGATGGAAGCATAACAGGTGCCGGAGTTGCTGCACCTCGATCCTCCGAATCTATAACTGAAATCAGTCTTGCAGTAGAATCAGGGCTTTCCATAGATGATCTGTTTCTGACAATACATCCGCATCCCACGGTTTCTGAGGGATTAAAGGATGCAGCGGAGAGAAATGACTAATTACTGGACTGATCTGGGAAAAATAGGATACAGTGATGCACTTAATTTACAGTATAAGCTCGTAAAGGCCAGGAAGGATAATCAAATTCCTGATACTGTATTATTTCTGGAGCACTATAATGTTTACACCATAGGCAGGAAAAGTGACCCCTCAAATTACAGCAATGTAGATGTAATAAAAACAGATCGTGGCGGAGATGTTACATACCACGGTGAAGGCCAGCTTGTCACATATTTTATTTTTGATGTAAGAATCAACGGCAAAAAGGAGGTCAGGAAGCTTCTTGAAAATATAGAGGAATCATATATAGATGTGCTGAAATCCTATGGGTACAGGGCCATGCTATACGGGGAGCCCGGCATATGGATAGATGATATGGGAGAGAAAAGGAAGGTTGCCTCACTGGGAATGGCTGTTGATGATTATGTTTCCTATCATGGCATGGCACTCAATATATCACCATCGGTACTGAAGGGCTTCAGCCTCATAAATCCATGCGGCATGAATAACAATGTAATATCCTACGTAGATATACCAAGAGAGAAGGCAATAAAATCTCTGGTAAATGAATTTTCCATGCATTTCGGAAGGTTTACCGAAGTTGAAAACAAAAATATGCTCAGGATTCCCTTTTAATATCCCATATACGTTCTACTATCCCGAGACGCTTGTTTGATGCCAGCGCCTGCATAAAGAGTACAGAGGAAAGCCTGTTAAGAT
>JAKAAK010000069.1 GCA_021797025.1 Thermoplasmata archaeon | reverse complement strand
TTATTTTTTTGTTTATCCTTATATATGTGTATACGTATTCTTTAAGGTTCGAATAAGTATTTTTATCCATGCTAATTATATTGCTTTTACGTATTATAATATATTTTGCTATTGCTTCTGCATCTATTTTATCTGTATTATTCTTCCTTATCCTTGAACTCTTCAACAGCTTTGTTTCCAGTGGATTTAACAGTATTATATTGCAATTGTTGTTTATTAAAAATGTATACAAGTTAACATAGTATATCCCTGTTGATTCTATTCCCAGTTTTATATTTTTATATTTCTTTATTATTCTTAGAAATTCGCTGAAACCATGTATGTTGTTTATCAGCATTCCCATTTTTATTACTTTCAATTCACTGTCTATAATGCAATAATCAAACTTCTTCTTGGCCAGAGCTATTCCAGCATATATCATATAACATCCAGACCAGTTCATACTATTCCTTCCCATATTCTAACAGCCTTGCTTATTATCGGTGCATTTGCACAGTATACAATATTCTTATACTTGAATACGAAAATTGGAATACATACTCCGTCAGGTGGATTAAACTATAAGGCAAATCCAGTATTCCATGAGTATTTCCATCATAGTGTTATGGCTAAAATCAGTATACAAGGCAAATTAAGTGATAGACAAAATTAAAATTGAGAGAGAATAATTTTGAATTATCACAAACAATATTATCATATTTCTCAATCAGTCCTCATCTGTTTCTGTTCAAATTTTGGTACAAAAATTTTTAATTATTTTTTATCCATGAAGCTGGTATCAATGTCACCTGATCTGTACTCTTCAGATGAAAGAAGTCTCTCTATAAGAGGAATGTTTGTCTTTATTCCTTCTATCCTTAGTGACGGAAAATAATCTAAAAGACTATTAAGTGCTTCACTCCTTGATTTTCCCCTGGAAATCACCTTCGCCAAAAGTGGGTCATAGAATGGGGAAATCCGGATCATATTAGCTAATGAGTGGTCAATTCTGATATTCCTAATTTTAGGTATCTGAAGCAATGTGATCTGTCCCGGGGAAGGAAAGAATGTTTCAGGGTCTTCAGCATATACCCTCGCTTCTATTGCATGTCCTTGTGGGTAGTAATCTTTGGATATGCTAACCTTCCCGTCGAAACCATTTTCTATCTGCAACCTCACTATGTCAAGGCCTGTGGTTTCCTCAGTAACTGGGTGCTCAACTTGTATTCTCTCATTTATCTCCATAAAATATGGATTTCCCGCTTTGTCAATAATGAATTCCAGAGTACCGACAGCGTCATAACCACTTGCTGTTATAAAGTTCTTAGCCACTTCATACATCTTCTCTCTGAGTCCCTGGCTTACTTTAGGTGAAGGTGCTTCTTCTATTATTTTCTGGTATCTTCTCTGAACTGAACAGTCCCTTTCCCCCAAAGAAAAGACGTTCCCACTTCTATCAGCAACTATCTGGATTTCTACATGCCTAGCGTCTTCAACGTACTTTTCTGCATAGAGATCAGAGTTTCCAAATGCATAGAGAGATTCACTTGTGGCTGACTGGAATGCATTCATAACCTCGCCGGAACTAAAAATGCGCTTGATACCTTTCCCTCCACCTCCCCTATCTGGTTTGAGAAGAAGTGGAAATCCAATATTACTAATATCTGATTCTACCGAATTCTTTTTAAGAATACCAGTACCAGGAGTAATTGGAACCGACGCTTTTTTAGCAATTCTCCGGCACTCAATTTTTGAACTGAGTTTTGTCATGACATCAGGGTTTGGCCCTATCCATATGAACCCTTTGTCTTCTACCATCTTTGCAAACTTTTCATTTTCCGATAGGAAACCATAACCAGGGTGAATTGCGTCGGCTTTGGCAAATTTTGCAGTTCTTATTATATTCTCCATGTTAAGGTAACTTTTAGCAGGGTTAGAAGGGCCAATATAATAGGCTTCGTCTGCTAGAGATGTATAAGGAGAATTTTTATCCGCATCAGAATATACAGCAATACTAGTAATGTTCATCTTCCTGAGTGTTCTGAGAATCCTAGCAGAAATTTCTCCTCTGTTGCAAATAAGTACTCTCTTGCTCATTCATAATCACTATTCCAATTCCACCAGAGGTGTGCCGATGTCAACTTCATCCCACTCTTTGACAAACACTGATTTAACAATTCCACCCACCTCAGCCTTGATTTCAATCTCAGTTTTCATAACGTTCAAAACTACAACAGTCTGACCTTGCTCTACTTTCTGGCCTTCATTCACTACTGTTCTCGCAACGAGTCCCCCAATGGGTGCATCTACTGTTACCATCTCAAGCCACCTTGTGTGCTCTTAGGTTGGAGCATTTAATTCCATTTTTTTCAAGACTTTCCCGCACAGTTTTTATAATCTCTGCAGAGTTTGGAGCGTCTGAGTGGATGCATATAGTTTCAGCGTTGGGGTGCAATTCTACATTAGTTTCCGATACTATAATGTCTTCCTTTGCAATTTTTATTGCTCTTTTCGCCACAGTGACAGGATCCCATGTTTTCTTTACTTTCTCTATAACAATCTTTCCTTCCTTGTCATAATTCAGATCCGGGAATGCTTCATTGGCTACCCTTATTCCTTTCTCCTTACATTTTCTTTCCAACGTAGTGTTATGTTCAGTTATTACTATTAGTTCAGCATTGTACTCATTGATCAGTTCTGAAAATACCTCTGCATATTCATCATTTTCATTCGCTAGAGTATACAAAGCACCATGGAGCTTGACATGTTGCAATTCCATACCCTCTTTCCTAACAAAACCGTCAACAGCACCTATCTGGTAAAGAAGATCATTCTTCAAGTCCTCTCCAGATATATTTATCACCCTTCTACCAAAGCCCCTGAGATCTTGAAAACTCGGATGAACCCCTACTGCCACACCGTACTTTTTTGCATATTTTACAGTTCGAGCTATAGTGTTTGGATCACCTGCATGGAAACCAGCTGCAACATTAGCAGATGTGGCCCACTTTATGATTTCCTCATCGTTTCCTATTTCGTACCTTCCATATCCTTCACCAATATCCACATTTATATCAATAATTTTTTCACTCAATTAAAATCACCTTCTGAAATAAGGGAGCCAATCTTCTGTATTTCCCTTTCATACGATATCCTTAAATTTTCAACATCATTCTGTTCAACAATTTTGAACCTGACTTGCCCCTTCCCTGGTGTAAGCTGAAACATATTGGAAAGCGATGACCTGATAACTGAACCTATGATCACATATCCCCCACCACAGGGACCATCAGGTCCAAGAACAATTATCTGGTCGCCGGCAATATTCAGCCCCCCTGGAACTGTATAGCCCATATCAACAATATTTGATGGGTGAATTCCCGCTTCACCACCATCTTTTCTTGCCCACCCTTTTGGAAAAACACTGGGGTCGGATTCAAGCCTGCTTCCTGATCTGTTAGAATTTCTGCTTACTTTGAATTTCATTTTGCTGAGAGTGTCAATAGCATAGTCATTGATATATTCAGGATAGGATGAAGGCCCAAGCATTATTTTCACTTCCATATTATTGCTATATTCTCTTAAATGTTTTTCTGGGAGTTTGAAATCAAGGATACGATCACTTAAATTACCGGATTCGCCGAATATAAGAACGTCGTCTACCTTGAGAGATCTTCCCTCAAAACCACCGTAGTTTCCATAAATACATGTAGAGCTTGAGCCTAGAAATTTTGGTACATGAATTCCGCCTGAGATAGCTATATAGGATTTGAATCCGAGCCCTTTGTCCGACTTAAGACTTAGGACTTGAGATTTTTTTATCGTGATAGCTCTCCACATTGGTATGGCTATTCCATCTATCTGCGGGCTAAGGTCCCCTCCTGTCACAGATATTATTGCATCGTCATTGAATTCAGCAGCAAACATTCCTCCTGATACTTCAATTAGGGCATTTGTTGGATCATTGCCTACCAGTATGTTACCTACTCTATGGGCATAAGGATCGCTCGGTCCGGAAATTGGAAAACCATTTTTGTAATAGCCTACTCGCCCTGGCCAGTCTTCTACCAACGCTTCAATCATATTTTTAATGATCTTTATACTCCCCATAAAAATTACACCTCAGACAATAGTTTCTTTTTGGCATTTTCCTTACCTTTCTGGAATTTCCTTAGATCGTCTAAAACGTTCTCGTTCTGATATTCTTTAATCCAATCGGACACCCTGAACTTTCTTCTATTGAAATTATATCTAAACAAATCACTTCCACTACTGACCTGTTCGTAGATAGAAAGTACATCATCTTCTGAAGTCTCGCGATATCTGATTATATCCTTTGGATACAGAATGAACGGGTTTTTTTTAAAGTCTGGATGACTCTGATTGTACTGCCACGTGGGTATTGTTCTTCCCAGAATCTGGTACCCCCCCGGGGAATTCATCGTATAAATGAAAAGACATTTCCCTCCAACTCCTACAGTCCCTTCAGCAGTAAAAGTGCGTGATGGATTATATTTAGGAGCTTCTATAGCCGACCTAGGGTCTAGCGGAAGTTGGAATGGACCACCTGGGAAAAACAATTCATGAATAATTATCCATCCTGTGCCTGTAACTTTCTCCTTAAGTTCATCCTTTGAAATCCCGTTATATTTGGCAACGTAGGCAATGTTGTGATCATCAATAACATAGTCTGGAGTTCTTTTTATGTTATTAATGTAGTATCTTATTGAATTTCTTGTAACCTCATCTTCAAAAACTATGGGGAGGGAAATTTCCCTTACAGTAAATTCACTTTTCTCAATGGACGTTATTTTGCTATCTATATCTACAAGAATAGAGATGAGATCCATGTAGTCGATGACAACAGGATCATATTTTAACATAAGGGTTCGAAAGCCCATACCATACTCAATCAAACCCTCAACCGGTGCTCTTTTCTCCAATTCCTCTGTGATCTTAAAAAGGCGGAAAGAGTCCATAAGATCAAAAACTTGATTTGAACCAATTTCCATCTGTATATAACCATCACCAGCTAATCTAAAGAAAAGATCTTTCAACCCGCCTTCTTTCTTTTCCTGATATATCAAAGAATTGTAATCCATATTTGTTTATCACCTCCCTTCTAGTATCTTGTCTATGACAGCATGGTCAGGGTGTTTAGGTAGTGGTTTGTTTTGTGGTTCAACAGTCTTTTTGCATATAGACTTACACGCCTTATTTCCAAGACAGCAGTATGAACATATATACACTCCTTTTTCATAGTATGGGCACCACACATAGTCACTGATATGATTCAACATCTTACAAATGGGGCAATACATTTCTTCCTTATCCTTTCCAAACGAATACACTACTTCAGTCATTTATCATTTCACCTCCTTCATATTTTCCAAGCTATCCTTATATTTAGCATTAACTATACCTGTGACCTTGGCTTCTTCCGCATTATTTATATCTTTTGGTATTCTAGCGTAGTAGTTACTCTTTACTCCTTGCTCCCCTTCTTTAGAGTAAGCGTAAGAGTTGAGGGCAAGACTAATGACTATCGCCTCTATAATTGCTAATAACCATGAGATGCTGTCGTAAATAGTGCCACCATAGTAACCAAGTAACGCCGGAACGTTCACAATTATCGGGATTATCAATGCGGGGAAGTTTGCCTTGTTAAAATCCTTGAGATAACCTCTTCTGTATTCAGAATACATAGGTAAATGGTACCTTTTTCTCACTATTTTGTAGTCAACTAACATCACAGATATCCAGCTACCGAGAAAAATAACTAGGAAGTCACTTATATATATTGCATAGTTCAGTACATCCAGTTCCATAAATATCAGTGCAAAAATTAAAAAGGCTATCATCCAAATTCTTCTACCGGGCATGAAATTGAAGATTGCTGCAAAGAAATTAGAAGTAGATAGCGACCCAGAATATACATTTTCTACATTTATTCGCACTTGTGTGATTATCGCAAGCAACAGTCCAAATCCTCCTAGAAGATAGACAGCATAAACACCGGGATCTGGTTGATTATATATTGGTGCTATTAGACCTCCTAATAGAAAGTCTATTAGGGGAACTATGGCATAAGGCGCCCAGAATTTCCAAACCCCTCCAGTTTTTCTCTCCTCTTTCTTAAGGAATCTCCCATAGTCTATTCCCCATAGAGGCCAAAGCATGAAAAGTCCCATTCCTGCAGCCGCTGCCAACAAGAAAGTAGTTACTGAGAATAATGGTTCGCCTTTTGGGGTAAATGTAAACAGATGATGGAGGATAACTGGATTGTAGTCAGCGACAGTCCCAAATAACCCTCTTCCAAAGAACGCAAGTACTACCATTGCTACTACTAGTGGCAACCATATGAACCATGTAGCGAATTGGAACTTTGCAAGGAATGACATCCCATATAGAGTTAGTGGAATAAAGATTAACACAATGATAAGTACCCAAATAGAATATGGAATCTGGCTAATATAAGTAGCTGCACTGGAAGCCATGATTCCACCTTCTGCAGCGAAATAGTAAAGCCAGAGAAACACATAAAGTATCGCAATAATTCCTGCTCCCTTGTAACCATAGGTCGACCTTGATAGAATAGCAGCACCAAGCCCTTCAAGGGAGCCTTTGTGCATGAACCATAATGTAGGATATATAGTCCATATAAGACATACAATGAATGAAAATATCATGGCGGGTACGCCCCATTCAGTACTAATAAGTCCTCCAAGTTCGAAGGCATAAAGAAAAGTTACACCTCCCCATACTACCATCATAATTTGTTTCCAACTCCACTTCCAAATAGACGGTACTCTTTTTAGGGCATAGTCTTCCATCTTGGTAGATGAACCACCCTTTCTCGTTGATGTAGCTCTTAAATCCAACATGTCTCTATCCGTTTCAGAATAATCGTCCAATAAATCCTTCATATTTTTATTACCCCCTCAAATATATCTACTCCTTTCTCCAGTAAATCTTCACGCATATTCAATGCACCCATGAACCTGAATACATTGCCATAGTGCCCGCACGTATGCATCAACAATCCATTCTGGAGGAGTGCATGTTTTATTTCCATCATGTGCTTTGAATCCACTGGCTTTCCGTTATCTACAAGCTCTATGCCTATCATATAGCCCTTTCCGCGTACTTCTCCTATAAAGTTGGAATCTATTTTATTGAATTTTTTTAACATTTCCTTACCGCTGGATTTCACCTTATCAAAATACTTTGGCACTTCATTGATAACGGTTATTCCCGCAGCCATTGCAAGGGGATTGGCCCTGTAAGTTCCCAGATGGAATGGCTTCGGCAATTTTTTATCATAGTCATCCCGGTAATAAACTAATGATACTGGCAACCCACCTCCTATGCTCTTGCTGACACACACTATGTCAGGGGTAATATTTTCGTATTCAAATGCCCACATCTTGCCTGTCCTGCCAACTCCACTCTGAACCTCATCCACAATCATTGTAAGGTCGTATTCGGTACAGAATTCCCTTATGGCTTTTAAAAAGCCATCTGGAGGCACTATGTAGCCACCCTCCCCCTGAATGGGTTCAACTATAACAGAATCGGGCCTATCATATCCTGCTTCTCCATCATCCATTATCTTTTTCATTATGGAAATTATATCAGAAACATCATAGTCATACCATAATTTATATGGGTATGGCACCCTTATTATCTTAAATCCATCGCTGTATACTGCTTCCCTGTATTTTCTCCCGGCAGTGGCAGAAATAATCCCGCCGGATACTCCATGGTATGCACCTTCGAATGCAATTGTTGGGGCATTCTTTTTCCTTATTGCATGTGCAATATTGATTGCCGTTTCACATGCATCAGCACCGCTGATTCCAAATATTGTTTTATAATTTCTCATCTCTGGAGGGAAGCTGTTTCTCAATGCTTCAAGAAAATTAATTCTAACTTCTGTTGGAATCTCTAGAGCATGCCATATATCATCCAGCTGTGCTTTCACGGCACCCCTTATATTATCATTAAATCCCAAATTAAGAACACTGATTCCTGATACCCAGTCAATGAAAATATTTCCATCCAGATCTTCTATTAATGAGTTTTCAGCCCTCTTAATTGCAATTGGAAAACTATCCGGATAGATTACTGTGCTGGATTCCATTTCCCTTTGCCTCCGTAGTAATAATTTGCTATTTGGACCGGGCACATCTGTAATAATTTTTGGCAGGTTTTTATACTCATCCTGTTGCATAAAAAATATAACTTATTAAATAATATAATGGTTTCGATGATGCTATTACCCACGTAATTTAAAGAATATTTTTCTCTATTTAATTCTTGTAATAGTAGCGACATCTGTATAATAAGTAATTTAGTGGAAATATTTATTAATAAAATTATTATATATTTATATATGGATAGTTTTGACTTAAAAATTTTAAAGGAAATTTCAAAAGATTCAAGAAAACCTTTGAGAGATATAGGGAAAGCCATAGGAATATATTCGCCATCTGCAATAAGCCGAAGGATAAAAGAAATGCAGAAAGATAAGCTAATAAAAGGATTTAAGGCAGAACTAGATTTCAACAAACTGGGATACCATTTTATCACAGTCACATTTGTGAGGGCAAAGTATGGAATAGAGTATCATGACATAGTTGCTAAAAAAATAATGAAAATCAAAGGGGTAATTGATGTTTTGTTCCTGCTTGGAGACATTGATTTTTGCCTTCTCTGCGCCACAAAGAATAAGGATGACTACGTCAATATATTGGATGAACTGGAGAAAATAACGGAAATTGAACGTTCGGATACGCACACCGTAATAAATATCTATAAATATCACGACATTTCAAACATTTTTTAATATCAATAATTGTATTTAGCAACTACCATATACTATATAGACCATTTTGTATCCAGTATTTTCAATATGAAATGGTATAAAAATTAATTATTCATTCAATTGTATATAGTTGCCATAAGACCTAACATCTAGTTTAAATAAATGATATTTATGTGTATTTAAGATGAAGATAACTCTCTTAAAGAATTGCTCAAGTACACAAACATTAGCCAAAGGAGGATCAAAATATAACGAATGGATGATAATATGGTCTCTTCAGCAGACCAATGGGGTTGGTGCCTCAGGGAATACATGGATCTCGCCTCCGGGTGGTCTCTATTTTTCTATTAAAATTCCTGGTATGTTCAATATAAAGGATATTGCATTTCTTTCCTTTGTTCCCCCAATTGCAATTTGTGATTCTATTTTCGAGTTGACTGGAATAAGAACGCAAATTAAGTGGGCAAATGACGTGACTATAGAGGGAAAAAAAGTAGCAGGAATAATTATAAACAGTAGTTGTACGGGCAACGATGTGACGAGTTTAATAACAGGCATAGGAGTAAATTGCAACAATGTAATGAAGTACAATTCAACCGCAATAAGTATAATGGAATATATGGGTAAACAGATAAGCATCTACTCACTTTTTGCAAAAATTCTACCAAAGCTTGTAAATGGCTTCGAGAATGTAAGAAAGGGTCAGTATAAAACCGTTTCAAAAAGGGCAAGTGAATTGATGAATATAATAGGGGGAGTTCATAAAATCGAAACTCCATGGGAGACAATAAAGGGGAAGGTTACTGCCGTGAATGATGATCTCACTGTTGAAGTATATAACGATAATAACATAAGGAAATTGAACCCCTCCATTATTACAAGGATAATATAACAAACAAATTGATCTGCCACACTTAATTTTGGACAGTTCTTTAGTGTAATATTGAGGAACTTTCATTTCTCTTCTCCTGTTATTTAATGGTTAAATTCATTGATGACAGGGGTTTATATTTACACTAAATTATGTACACAACCCAACAATTTGATAATATACATTATCTAAAATAATGATACGAATATATAATTGTACCTTCATATTACAAAAATCAAATTGGAAACATATAAATAAGGATACCATACTATTGTTATGTATTGCAGGGAATTAAACAATTATAAATACACCACGAACGGACATTTATAGTTTTTTGACCTTTTATTTTATTTATGAATGACTATTTAGTATGGAAGCTGATTTCGGTTGCTTATTCCATTTAGTCCATCTCACTGTTTAATACACATTCAGGTCTCCTGATTTAGCAGGTCTCCTCTTGATTAGATTTTCTGAAGTCTTTCCCTTCCTTTTTTCAAGATAATCAATGAACTCCTTATTTCTTACCCCATTACCATTATTGTTGTACCATAACCAATAAGCTAATAGAGTCAAGAAAATATTTAATTAGGATAATGTCAATAGCATTAAAATAAGGATTATTTGCAAATTTTGCACCTATCTCTCCGTAATAACATTCAGAGATTTCCTTTTAAAATGAATATTGATCACTTGTAGATGGTATCATTTTAATTGCCTTCCTTATTTTCCGGAGATATGGTTCTAATTAATTTCTTTGCATCTTTATATTTAATCTCCAATTCAATCCATCTTCCTTATATTCCCCTTTAAAATCTGGTTCTGCACCATAGCCTGAACATCGGAAAGAGAACAGGCATATTTTGTATGCACACACTCAAATGTCTGGTCTGCTTCGCACCAGAGCCGCATAATATTGTTTCTATCTAATTTAACATAAACCAGCACTACACGGTCATGATCAGCACCATCATAATTAAGCTCCTTGATTGCTATGCGATCATCGAGCACATTTAAGCTGGTATCGGCAGAAAGGTTCTTGAACTGGCCTTCGTAGTTAGGAGGGAGAGTATGAAGAGGAGAAGAATTAGAAGTGGACAATTCCTGCTCAGTTCGTATAAGAGACTCGGCGAGAGCTTTGCCTTTATCGGTAAGGGAAATAAGACGATAGCGCCTATGCCGGATAACTTCACGAGTGTTAATTAGCCCATCGCTTGCCATTAACTCTACGGTTCTAGTATATGTCGGAGATGTTTTTACCAATTCGCTTAACCGGGTAATTGGAATTTCGTTATGCTCATAAATATACAATAAAATAGAATGCGCATGTTTTCCGTATTTGCCTAGATCTATCATATCACATCATATAATACGTGAAGGTAAATTAAGTCAACGTCAATTCTCTATTCATATGATATAAGAAGGTTAATATACTTCTATCTTATATTCATATGAAGTGAGATGGTAAAATGAAAAAACAAAATAGAGTGACAATAACGTTATCTGATGAAGATTTCCAATTTTTGAATGCACATGAGGAGTTAAGCCCAACAGGCATGGTAAGAATGGCTATAAAGGAATACAGGAAAAAAGTGGGTGGAGAACTAGGCAAGGAGGCAAAAGCATGACCTTTAATGATTCTGGTATGCTGGTGATCCCGAAGAGTTTAATCCGGTCCTGGAAAAAGGAGGTAAACCATAAAGAAACATGCAGTAAGTGCGGTTATGTATGGATATCCAGGGCAAGATACAGCATAAGGCACATATGCCCACACTGTGGTGAGGGAATATGATAAACGAAAATGAACTAAGGGATTTTAAGAATTACATGATTGATGAATTACGTTTATCGCCTTCCACGGTTAACGATACATTGAGGCGCATGCCGTATATAGACAATAAGTCAAAATCAATGGAGAGGGATGATCTCCAGGAACTGGTCCGCTTGGAATGGAACACCAAGAGCAATAAGACTGCAAATGAGTATATTAAAATAATCAACAGGTGGCTTAGATTTAAGAATGAAAAACCCCTGAAATATTTTAAGGAATATGAATCCTTTACAGTGAAGATCTGTACCCCTGATTCAAAGCAAAAACTCTTAATGGCAGCTACCAGGCAGGGGCCAAGGGAGAAAGCGATATTTTATTTATTGTTTGGCACAGGCATCAGGCTCGGCGAAGCTGTGAACCTGAAACTTCAAGATATCAAAAATGACAGGATCTTTGTAACCGGGAAAGGGCAAAAAGAAAGGGAAATATTCCTTCCCACAGAGTCCAGGAATGCGCTGGATGAATACCTTTTGGTAAGGACTCCGGGGAAAACGGCTTCAGACAAGGATTTTTTATTTACCACACAAGCTGGAAGGAAAATGACCTACGATTATTTCAGGAATTTGTGCAAACTTGTTGCCATGAATGCAGGTGTAAAATTCCACCCGCACATGGCCAGGCACACCTACGCCACGGAGCTGTTGCAGGCCGGAATGGGCGTCGCCTACGTCTCAAAACTCCTGGGGCACGAAAACCTGTCCTCGACCCAGATTTACCTGCACCCGAGCCAGCAGGATGCGATTTTCCAGGCTTCCCAGATAAATTTATTCGAAGCTCAAAATAAAAATAATTACCAAAATCATAATGATTTAGACCATAAGGATAGGTTGGGATTTGGACCCAAGTAGATGAGATCTGCAGTCTCACGCATAGCTTCTCTGCCACCTATCCGTTGTTATATATTGCAAATCTATATTT
>JAKAAK010000068.1 GCA_021797025.1 Thermoplasmata archaeon | reverse complement strand
CTTTCAATCCTAATAAGGTTCTATTCTAATCCGTTCCTAATATCCTTAATTTTACAATGTTTATAAGCATTTCTTTTTACCAAAAATGGAGAAACTGGATATTTGACATATGGTATATAAAGGATTGACACAAATCATATAATATTGGAAAATTCGGAGGAAATACCAAGCTTAATCCTTCGTACCAGTTTTTGGTCTCTCAAAACAAAAAATTGAACAGAATCCTCCGATTCTATGATTTTATCTTTTAATTTTGCCTGTAATATTCTAAGGTTAGCCCATCCGATTTCACCCAGAAATACAGAATTTTGAACACGTATTAAATACATAGCACAGATTTTTCTAATTGTATTTACCCGTTTTTCGTTAATATCATAGGCTAATATTATCCACATTTAATCCCTCATAATGTACGGCTTATAGGATTTATTTTCCATAATATGCTTTTCAAGTTTGTATAGTTCAATACGAATTAAAAACCTATAAGAAACTTTTCTTCTCAAACTCGCTGAATACACTGTTTCCCTTAATTTATTTTCAAATTCTTCCAGGACCTTCTTTTTACCATATTCATTCAAAAATATCCCGTTGTCATCGATAAAATCTGTTTTTTTCATTATTTTGAGATTTATTAATTTTAAAATAACCCGATCACAGAGTACTGGCCTAAATATTTCCGCAACATCCAGTGAAAGGCTGCTTCTACGTTCTCCCGGTTCATGAAGGAAGCTTATCTCAGGGGATAAATGGGTACTGTATATCTGTGCCCCAACAATTCCATAAAGAACAGAGTATAAATAACTCATCATAGAATTAATATAATTCCTCGGAGGTTGCCTTGTTCTTGAATCTATTTTAAAATCATCCGGAAGTTTTGTATCGAGCAATTCCAAATACTTTATGTGTATATTACCCTCAACACCCATCAATTCTTGAATAGTGCGGGAATTTTCTATTTCCTGTAATGGTAATTTTAACTGGCCTATTTTGAGTCTTTGGAGTAACCGTTTCATATTTTTTCCAGCTCCTAAAACGAATTTTTTTGCCAATTCTATTCTAAGTTCAGGATTATTATAAAACGCAGCCTGGTGTGTCAAAACAAATCCACTTAAAAGAAAGTTTTCCGGATATATGCTTGATATATACCAACCATGTTGAGAATATAAAAATACCGGGATCTTTTTGTCTGATAATAATTTAAGCACGGGGGTAGTAAAGCTGACATTACCAAAAATCAGGATTTCATCAATGGATTCTATTGGAATATCGATATTTTGATTTTTATTTGAAAATCTTACAGAATCACCCAATTTAAATAATGACCCGGAATTTATTAAATAATATACTTCACCCACTTATCTCACCCCCAGCAAAAAGAACTATAGCTGCATCCGTGATTGCAATAATAATTTCTAATAGGCTCAGGCATTATTTCATTCCGTAGTTTTTCTAATTCTGTGTACACTGTATCCAATTCGGTTATTGCATCCTCATCTAAGTTTATTATCTTAACATACTTTGAGCCAAGTGTGTGGATTTCTCCGTTTTCTACAGTATATCCCTTGGTTCTCAAAATGTTCATATAATGCAAAACCTGAAATATGTCACCGGGCAAAACTTTCTTTCCTCTTTTAAATTCATGAACGATATAAGTATCAGTGGAAGTAATTTCTAGATTATCTATGACATTTCTACCAAGTTTTATACTTGCGAATCCATACCTACGTTTTTTCTTGCTTAAGTAGTCACCGTGTGTTACAAATTGGTTTTTATCTATAATATAAAAATTTTTTAATGACATCCATGCTCTTCTCCTGCAAATAAAATAATAATTAATATCTGTCCCTTTTATATTTAATATATCAACATTCAATCTTCCACCTCCATTGACAATCTCTCATAATCTGCTGTAGCCATAATAATATCTTTCAATGATTCTAGGAACGATTGATAGTCCGCTATATCAGAAGTGGTATCTCCGATACACTGACGCATTTTATCTATAATATATGTTCTGGCTTTATATGGCGAAACGTCTTTAAATGGGGCAGATTGGAAATAAAACGGCAGTCCTTTCACATATACATTAAAATCATAATCAGGTTTATCATTAAATCCCTTAACCAGTATAACACCATTATTTTCATTTATGATAATTTTATTCTTCCTGGCCCATATATAGTCATATTGAAATTTAACTTTTTCCTCGATATCAAATCCTACGATCTTTCTACTGTCAGGAATAAAACTTGTAATAGATTTATAGTACTGATCCCACCATGAAATAATTTTCTTTATTTCAGGGACTTCCCTTACAGCATTATAACATAATTTAGTATCACTTTGCATTTTCTCAATAAACTCAAGGGTATTTCTTGTTCTATAGTATTGGGAAAAGAATCCAACACCGTCCCTATCTTTATTTATATTGTCGTTTATGACTATTTGAAGCTTATAAGAAAAATATTGCGAAATAAGTGAAGCGTATACCCCTATGTAGTTTGCAGAATACTTTAAATGTTTTGGTGGAAGCTTCTTAGCTGCAAAATTAAAAAAGTCATCAATAGTATTTATTTTGCCTATATCGTTAACGTTACCTATAGGATTTCTAAAAATAATATACAGATTGCTGCTATCAGAGGAATTTCTTCCTATCCTGCCCACTCTTTGAATAAAATTTTTGATATCAATGCCAGGTTCTATCACATAATTATTAAAATACAGTGGCGGATTAACTCCCTGTTCTATTATATTTGAACCTATAATTATCCTCAATTTCCTGTTTTTGAATATTTCTTTGTATAAAAGATACCCCGAATCGTGATAAGCACTTATCATACCTATTTCGTCTTTATTTATTGAAGAAGCGGCCAAAACATTGTATATACTCTGGATGTTTCTAATGGAATCAGCTATTATGAACCAGTACCCATTTTTTAGCAACTCGATCCTGTCTTTAATAAAATCTGTGATATTATAAATTGCTGGAATAGTTACATTCAATTGACCCTGTAAAATACTATTGTCAGGAGATTTCTTATATTCACGCTCCGCGCTTATTTCCAGCACATTTTTTTCATCAAACAGCAATCCTACCAAACTCTTAAAATAGTCTGGAATGGTGGCACTTGAGAACATAATTTTTATATTATTATTAATAAGCTTTAAAATTGCTAGAATTATATTGATCTGATCCCTTGAATAAACGTGAACCTCATCTACAATAATTAATCGCAAACCATCTTTTAGTAAATCGGTCAACGAATCGTTGAGTTTGTAATATTTGTACTTATTTAATATTAGGTAATAAAAAAATTCTGGATTAGAAATACATATTTTGCTTCCAGATAGGAGTTCTTCAATAACCTTGTCTTTGCTTATATCCTGAAAACCTTCCTTTTTATGTTTATCTAGTAGCTGGTTTACTGATTTTGCATTTAACAATGAAACCCCTGTAGCCGGGTCATTAAAATCTTGATAAACTTCTTCAGATAGAAGATTATTAGGCAGCAGGATCATAATAAACCCATCAACTACCATGTTCTTAAACCCAAATGTTTTTCCGGAACCCGTGGGGGCTGATAATAACGCTACCCTCTTTTTATTTGAATAATCAGCGAATTTTTTCATTTTTTCCTGAAATGGATGTAAGGCACCATTAGATGATAAATATGATTCGTTAATAGAGAAAATTATATCATTGGTAGACATCTAAAATTTCCTCCATTGAATAATAACCCATAAGAAAATACTGTAAAATTAGATGCGATACATATTCATTTCTATTTATTTTTAATGTCTTGCCAAGAATATTCTGTATTGTATATGCGTTTAAAACACCCCTGAAGTTTTTATCGCATTTATCTACTTTCAGTATACCAGTTTTGTTGTTCCCAACTCTAATAAGTTCAGGCAATTTAGAAGATTCAAAATATGTTTCATCAAATACCAGATAAGAATAAAATATATTTCCGGGCTTTAATGGCTGGACAAAAAAGAAATTTTTGTACATCAATTGGCCTGTCTTAAAGTTCGGGTGTACATTGGAACCGTTGTAATCTGCCCCCTGCATGGTATTCCTTATCATATTTTTCATATATATGGTATTATCCCCGGTCCCAAATGCAAGTTTCGCAGGTATTCCCACGGTTAACCAGAACGGGAAATCCAGTAGCTCTTCATATGTAGGTTTGCTCTTTCCTGGTTCAGGAAGTTTAAACAGTCCCATTTGCCTTAAAAAGGCATATTTTAATGCAATATCCCCAATAAAGTTGGAACTACGCATACCACCGGCTGCGGCAGAATAGAAATATTGTATTGGCGATAATGCAGTCATTTTAAGGGGCAATATTTTCATTTAATCACTTCCAGAATTCCAACCAATCATTCTCCATTTTGACATTAAGTGTCTCACAAAGGGCGATAAGTGATTCGCTGCTGGATTTTATGTTCCACGTATCCTTCAAAAAGGAAGTAAGTTCATCTCCCGCTAATATATCATCCGCTCTGTAGGATTCTTTCATAGATTGCAACACATCATCTTCCGGATTATATTCAGAAGTTTCCCAATCCTTTGATAAAACTGAATATGACGAAATTGGCTTTTCTCCCTTCGAAAATCCTATTGAAATAATGTGATTTGCGACATTATCCCCAAGAATTGCGGTTCGAGCACCGTATCGTGTAGTTCCAAGTATTGCGATTAGTTGTAATTGCAATAGTTCCAACGAACAATTTTCCAGGGAAATAAATCTAATAAATTTTACTCCCGGTTTTATATACGGTATACTATATATTGCGTTAGATTCAGTTTTTCCATTTAGATTATGTAGTATGGTTCCATCTTCTGATAATGTATTGTGGGTAAGCCTGGTAGAGATTTCTCCACTTGGCTCGAAACTATAAGCCCAATCGTAGAAACTTCTGGATGCTATTGAACCCATATTGTCCCCTGAACCTATTGATGAATCTCCAAATAACAAACTGGTAGGATTTTTTAATGGCGCCTTTGACTTATTCATATTTCGTGAGTACTCTGGCGGGATTATTCCATTAATCTTCCTTAATTCAGAAAGCAAATAGCTCCTTTCCGCTGCTCTCCATTTCTGAGCAGGTACCAGACATCTTTCATCACCACATATATTTTCGCTGGTAAGCTCTGTTGCCTCATTGTTTCTGGATATTAAGAATCCGGTAGTTTCAGATACTATACCTATTTTAATATACAGTCCATGGTTCTTTTTAAGGTCCAGATTTTCTGTTTTAACAAGCAATCCCTTTTTAATTAATTCGTTTATTTTTCCATCCATTTTAATCACTATTATTCCGTTTCATATCTGAGGCCAGTTCATACTCGATCTCAAAAGCATCTACAAGATAGCTTCTGGTAATACCAGAAGGGATTTTCCCCTTAAATTCATCATTTATAAGAGAAAATAGCAGATCCGTAAACTGTAATATATTTTCACTGCGGGGTTTTAGATCAAGATCAGGTCTATCCCGCTTCAGTAATCTTTCTAGATTTTTAGACATATAACCGGAAACAAAATCTTTTAAGTCTGAGAGCTCATTAATTTTTGTTTCTGCTTTCATTTTTTCCATAACTTCCAGGCTATCTCTTACCATCCATCCTCTTTCGCTACCACTGCTTTTACGAGGTAATCTACGCAATTCAGCTGCTGTTTCACCTAATTTTTCTATTTTTTCCATTTTGTCACCTTTGTTTCCATAAACCAATTTTCTCATCAAGTCTATCCTATCTTTTCCAGATAATATATTATGATATCCGTTAAAAAATTGGCCATGAACATAATAAGAAAGCGAGAAATTGTCCCTCAAATAATCTTTTATTATCACAGAGGCATTGTCATAATCAAATTTATTATTCCTTCTAGCAGCATTCAAAAAGAAATGTATTTCCTCGTTAATCAGAGAAATATTATTACATCTAATTTTATTCCACCCCATGCCGTTCAATAGTGAACTTTCCAGTTCTACAAGTATGGTCTCATTCCAGGAGTTATAAAATATGTTGTTAGAAAAAGATAATAATGCATGCAACTTGGACCTCAATGCTATCACAATAACGTTTACTAGATATCTTAAAATATCACTATCTTTTTTAGGGTCATTGAGATATATATAGTAGGTAGAATCAAAAAGAAAATTATCCAGTTTGGCATTCGCATCATCAAGCGTAAGAACAATGTTATTTACTTTTAAATCTGATTCCACATTTGAAGATAACTTCAAAAACTTATCCATGTTCATGAATGGGATAGCGCCTGGAAATGAGAGAAATAATATAGCAGATGAATATTTCGCACCAACTCTAGGTGCAAGTATATGCCTGAGGGAAAATTCATATATTGTGTATGGGTCGATTTTTCCATTTGATATCCCGGATGTTGGCAGTCTATTATTAAACGAGTTTGTTCCTAATCCAAATAAATTTTCAATATGCGCGGCAGTCTTTGCAGGATAGCCAGTAATCATAGACATAGATATTTTATCTGGTACTACAGGTAGGTCAATATTGTTTATATTTAGGATTATATTAATTATTTCAGATACTATTTCTACGTTGTTTTCACTTTTTGAACCTGCATTTATATCTGTTAAAATATCATTTTCAATAATGTCCCAGTTTATTTTGTTATTTTCTGTATCGGCTAGTAGCAGTGGAATCAAAAATGCAGATTTAGATTTATTATTTTTCGGGAGAAAGTTTTCCAATATAGAAATATTGTTCTCCAGAATATCATCCAGTTTTTTTCTTATCATGCATGCCTGTTCAGTTTTAAGTGTTGTTTTGAGCTGGACATACCTGATATAAAATGCATGAAGGCGTTCCTGTATTTTATTGTCTTCTTCCATATCTATCGAATTACTGTCATAGTATGTCTCAGCTTCAAGGTATTCCCTCACACTTCTTGGTGTGTGCTTCTTGTTTTCCTGCATATCCTTGTGGAAATTTATTGAAAAGGATTCAAGATTATCTATGTGGTCAGAGTATATTTCAGCGCAATGCCGCATTTCATCCTGCAATGGAATATTTTCGAGGTGCAGTACCTGTTTAAATCTCGTACCGTCTGCTACGAATTTTAAAAGTATTTCTCTGGTAATTGAACCTATGCTGGAGCTGGATATATCTATTTTCCTATCTGATAATGTTATTCCGTTTTCCAGGTGAGCCTTAATGCCAATTTCCCTTATCAGTTCATTAGCAAGAATTTTAACATCAAACGAAATTGCAGTATCTCTCACGTAGTATATCGAATTCAGACTGCTCCATAAATAAAAACCGTGATTTTTTTCTATATTTTGTATTATTATTTTCTTCAAAAACGACGAAGTGGTTATAAAGGTTGTATTTGTGATGTTGATTTTTTGAATTCTAGATTTGGGTATACAGGGAGTATTATTAAAATATATATCTTTGACATTATCAGTACTATCTGAGAATATGCTTGATAGGGTATCCGCCAATCGAGAAAAGCTGCTCTCAAATTGAAGATTATGTTCCAAACTCACGTCAATAGAATTAGAAATATACTGTGTTCCTTTCTCAGTTGAGAAAGCTATGAAATAAATATCATCTTTTGATAATTCCAATTCTTCCATTATGGAAGAAAACTTTTCCAATTGTGTGTCAAGCTCTGATTTGTCTTGCATATATTTGTTCTCCTCGTAATTAGTTAACTTATTAAAATCATGGAAGAGATATCCAAAAATTGATCGTTTTAACTTCTTGGTAATATTTTCTATATCATCTTCAGGGTTTTTATTTAAGTATTTATAGTCAAGAACTTTGAGAGCCATTGCTGTACCGGAGAATATATGAACTAAATAGAACATATCGCTTTTATTAGCATAAGCATCTTTCTCATTTCCCCCTTTTGCACATTTCATGAAAGTAGGGTCCATCCATAATGGAGAAAATATTGTTTCGGTAGCCCAACCCATTGCTTCTGTAAATAAATCATGTTGATAACTGATTATAGAACTTACATTAATATTATCTGATTTCATTTTACAACCTCCCAGCAACCAAGCCCAAGTGACGTTTTTGAACCCAAACCTTTATAGTACAATAATTTTAAGATATCTGGCTGAGCAATAATTGTTCCTGATACTTCAAAACCGGTAGAAATGCTTTCCTTTTTTCCATTACTGGATATTCTAATGCTTTTCTTCCGGTGGGTTAAATTTGTAAAATTTACACTTGATCCATTTATACCAAAAAATTTGCTTAGCTGATTTTCAATTACTAATTTTAAATTTGAAGCTACGTTTTTCTCATTATTTACATATAATCCCTTTCTAATATAATCTCTCACTAGAATTGGTGATAATGATTTAAATTTTAATTCCCCCACATCTGAATTATAAGGTTTAATATTCTCTATTCGAGATACTTCATATACAGTATCTTTTATTCGTATTTTATTATCCTGAAGAATTCCTAGACGCAGGTAATCGATTAGTTTTTCATTTAATGTTCTAAATATAATGTAGCCTTTATCGATATTAAGACCATTATCAGCAAATAATTCAGAACTAGGAATGAATGGTGAAATTATATTACTAAAAGTGTATATTCCAACCTGAGCACCTGTATGGAGTGGGATGATATCTTCCTGGAAATTAAGAAGTTTTTTATATATGGAGATGCCAATAAAATAATTATATCCAAATGGAATAATCTTACCATCCACCCGCCGAATAGACAATTTTATACTCTTCATAATAAAGTTAATATCAGTTAATATATTAATCTTTGTATGCAAGAAGACGAAAAAATCTCTTCGCTTAAACATGGCGTGAATCTTGTTACATTTATTGGGTACCGTGAATATTTAGTTTTAAATTTTATTAGAGATAACATTAAAGTAAACCCATCAATTATATATATCTTCTCATCTAAACTTCCCATGCTAATCAGCGAACAACAAAATGCGCAGAACGAAATTATTCTGAAAAATTTAAAAGAATACGTGAAAATGAACAACAAGGATGTGCAAATTATAGAGAATAGGACAGACAATTTATGGAATATCAAATGTTATTATAGAACTCTTAAACGTTTACCTACCAATTCTCATTATATAATTAATATAAGTTCTGGTCCAGGAGTGTACTCCTCCGCTGCAATGTTATGGGCCCTTGAAACGGAAAATCAAATTTCATTTAGTGTCGAATCATGGCATAATAAAATCCTACAATCTGCTGTTTTCAGAAATCTAAATATGCAAGCATTCTCATATTTTAATTTTAAAACAGATAATCTGGATAGATTAATAATCACTGCATTAGAAAATGGTAACAGGACAACAATTGAAATTAAAGAGTATTTGTGGAAGCAAAAAGGATATAAAACGACATTAAGGAATATTCAAGTTCACATACGTGAACTCTGCACTTCTGGAGTTCTAATGACCGATGGAAATAAACCTTCTACTATTTCTTTTTCAACTGAGTTTACAAAACTAGGATATTCATCTTCCGATTTCCGCAAATAAACTGTTAAATATTAATGATTGGAACATAACCCTACAGCTTCCACTTTCATTTTTATTATGCCGTTGTGTAGTTATATAATTATTATAGTATCGTTAATAATTTCGAAGTAACATAATCCGTATAATATTGTAAATATAAATAAAATATTACGTGGCATGCATAATTATAGACATAATTTATGGAATTTTCTCGTCTGGAATGTTATTATGCACAATATTATTAAATATAAATAAATGTTAACATGATATGGTGAATTAAATTGACTGAAATGGGGGAATACCTTGTTGGTGCATATCTCAAGGAAATTGATAATTGTGAGATTGTTGATTACAACGAGAGAAAACAGGGTGGGGGAAGAAGCGGGCAAAATGAATTGGATGTGATTGGATTTAATTTTAAGAATAGTGAAGTATATTTATGCGAAGTCGCAACACATATTGACAGGTTATGGTATGGAAGTAGTACAGAAGAAACTATTGACAGAATAAACAAGAAATTTAAAATTCAGCAGGATTATTACAATACAATTCTCAAGGGTAAATTTAACCAAGCGCATTTTATGCTTTGGGCTCCTAAAGCTAGTGAAAATATTTTAAAAGGACTTGGGGATTGCAAAAATCTAAAATTAGTTGTTAATGGAGAATACACAAAACGTGTAAATAAATTAATAGAAAAATCTAAAAAAGGTTCCAATATTACAGGAAATCCTGCCTATAGATTATTGCAGATTATTTCAAAAATGACTGAACTGGATAAAAAATAATTATTTTTTTGAAATAACTTAACAATCAAATATAATTTGTTCATTCAAATTTGGTTCTCGGGAACAGATAGAAAAGTACCATTAACGCAAACAGAGAAGACTAACAGGGTGGGCAATTTAAATGGTATAGGAGCATTAAATTATTAATGAACTTAATTCATGTATTTCAATAAAGTTATTTTTGAAATTTAGATAGTTATTAATTCATTATGCAAAAATAAGATACCCACATAATTCTTAGAAGGCTTGGGGATTAATTTTTACTTTTGGCCATCACCATTCATTTATATGTGCATATATCCTTATATTCACATATCCGGCAAAATGAAGATTATTTACCGTTAAAATCTTTGGCATTTATAGACTCTATTAGTTTTTTTACATTAGTTACATTTTTATTAATTGTAGGTTAATTGAGTGGAATCGGAATTTTCTTTGCATCTTTTATCGATATAATGAACAATTTATCTATTTTTTCTCCCTGGAGCGTGAGCCCATGAGCGTATAATACCAGTTGCATTTCCGCTTGTTCTCTGGTAACAACACTTTCTGAGGATTTGTAATCCCTTAATTCCCTGGTGCCATCTTTGTTCGCAACTAAATCCATTTTGCCTTCCAGTATAACGTTGCTTTAATACTCCTATCATATAATAATTACAGTCTTAGTTCTCCCAGCATTTCATCCATTTTATATTTCCATTTAAATGAGAAATAATCCTTACTGCTATCTTCAATATAGGATAGAAGCGTTTATTTCAGAATATCTTTTGAATTTACTCCTATTCCTTTCAGCATTTTTCTGGATATTATGCTGAATGATGTTACCATTATATTTAGCTATAAGTTATGTACACTGGGTTTCAGTTTAATAGTCGACGCCTCGCTCAAATACTAAAATTTTAGACTCATTTCTACCAAGATAACCATTCCATAACATAGATATTTTTATAACATACTTAATCTGATTAAACAGTATATTCTGTATAATATATCTAAAAGACTAACACTTATAGAAGACACAACGGTTAATGTTTCTTAAAAGTTGTTAAACTATCAAAACCATTTCTATTTACGAATAAAACAAAAATATTTACATTTAAATATTTCTTGAATATATCATTTACTGGCCAAAAATTTAAGTATATACTAATATTTACACATCAATGTATGATTTATTTGAAATACCATTTAAACTCTCAAATGAGCAAATAAAACCTGTTAATTCCTCATCTAGGTATATAAAGATTTTAGCAGGAGCAGGCGCAGGGAAAACAGAGGTGTTAACCAGAAGAATAGTAAATTTGCTGTTGAATATGGATGCATCTCCTGAATCTATAGTAGCATTCACGTTCACCGATAAAGCTGCTAAGGAGATGAAAAATAGGGTATTAAAGAGAATCCAGGAAATAGCTCCTGAATATAACACTTCGAATTTATTGAATATGTATATAGGAACTATTCACTCGTTTTGTTTTAGGTTATTACAGGATCACTTTGACTATGGTATGTATAAAACAGTAGATCAGAACCAGGAAATGGCGTATATATTACGGAATGGATACACTTACGGCCTTAAACAGGTAGAAGGTTCAACCTATTCTGATAAATGTATCACTTTCCAGAAATCACTTGATATATATTATGGGGAGGCGATACAAAGAGACGAGATTAATAAACTAAACCCGAATTTTATAAAAATATTAGATAGATATGAAAATAGCATGAATAAAAACAAAATTATTTCGTTTTCACAACTCATTTACTTTGCTGTGAACAAAATTAAGGATAATAAAGAAAAAATAAGCAATATAAAGTACCTCCTGGTTGATGAATATCAAGATATTAATAGAGTGCAGTATGATTTAATTAAATTAATAGGAGAAAATGCAAGTATATTTGCTGTGGGCGATCCAAGACAGAGTATATATGAATGGAGGGGTTCTAATTATAAATATTTTGAAGAGTTCAGCACCGATTTTTCAGATGCTGAAGAATTCACATTAAATGAAAATAGAAGAAGTACAAAAAGTATTGTCAATATTTCCAATACAATAGTTAAGCAATTTCCTGATAATCCTGGATATCCTGATATGGTGCCGGTAAGAGAAAAATTAGGTGATGTAATTGCAACTGAATATGAAAATGCTTCCAAGGAAGCGGAAGGTATTGCAAATAAAATAAAATGTGAAATAAGAAAAGAACGGAAGGTCTA
>JAKAAK010000067.1 GCA_021797025.1 Thermoplasmata archaeon | reverse complement strand
CGATCTTTTTACCTGATATTTCTAGAATCCTGCTTAACCTGTTATAACTTATTTCTGATGAATAATTTGTAATGACATATCTGGCAAATTCCTTTAATTTTGATTTTAATTTTATTCCATATGCCTGTATTATATCATGGTCAATAATATCGCTATATAAATCAATGAGGTAATCCCTGCCTATTTTTAATGCCAGTGGGAATCCACCAGTCTCCATATATTTATTAAGAAAATTCACCAGCTCCGCTTTTTTCTCCGTTGTATAAACATTATTTTTTTCCAGATAAAAACCGTAATATGTGAGAAATTCTGTAAAACTAAATGGCAGAAGATTATAATTTATATGCCTTCCGGTCATGTATGTTGATAATTCCTTACCTGATAATTTTGAATTGCTTCCGGTTATCATTATCTTTTTTTCGTCTATTAATCTTGATATGAATTTTTCCCATTCTGGTACTTCCTGGATCTCATCAAATAGCAATATTTCCACATTACCCTCCAGGGAATAAATAGCCTCCATTACATGGTTGAGGTCTTCTATCGATATGTTCAATCTTTCATCATCAAAGTTTATGTAACCAAATTTTTTATCCCCACGGAATCCAAATGAAAAGGTTGATTTACCACATCTTCTTGGTCCAAGTATTATTGTTGCCGCACCGGTATATAACACATTTGTACCGAATGGCAATTCCCTCTTTATGATTTTATTCTCAGATGTGAGATGCATCATTCTATCTTTCTGGTCTTTTAAAATATACATAAGCTGGGTAACATCTGCCATAATAGAATATATATGAATGTTATTTAGGCTTTCCTTTGGCATAGGGAATTTTAATAAAATATTACCCATACCATAGGGAATAATATTAATTATATACCTATATAATTAAAAAATAGCCCGTGAAATTCATTCAAAATAAAATAATAATAATCACTTCAATATTATTTACCTGCTCGCTATAGGATATTTAACCTATATGAAATGAATTAGGGATAGGCCTTAGTTTGGGTTGAGGGTGTAAAATAAGTTCTCGCGGGTTTATAATCGCCTTTCTATGATTCGCTCCAGACCACAATAGCAAATAAGCATTTTTATTTCAATAGGGGAAGCTGACAAATGTTTAGCCGTAAGGAGAATATCACTATATAAACAATATACAATGTCTACAATAAAAATTATATATTAAAATAGTATATAATTTATTAATAGTGATAATTATGGTTGATAACGTGTGGAAAACATTAGCAATGGGTTTGATTTTAATTGGAGGAGGTTTTGGAGTATTTATAGTATCCCTATTCTCATTAATACCATTCAGTGCATATTTTGGGATAGTCGGGACAGGTTCATATATAGTAGGTTTAGGCATTACGGCACTGGCAGTTGTTAAATTTTCATTTAAAAATTCCGGTGACCAGGACAAAATAAAAAACAACAGTGACAAAAATAAGCAGATAAACGACTGAATATTTTTATTTATTTTAATTAATTATTACCCAGTTATAAACATATTTTATAATAAGACTTATATATTTTTTTAAGTTAATGTATTATGATACATAGAGATAAAATAGGAAAACTAAGGAATCTGGCATTATTACCGCTGGCTGGTATAACAAGAGTAATAAAACCTGACTCTACAAGTTCCATAATTGGCGGTTTTTATGCGGACGGTTATGCTGTAGATCTGTTCATGTTGGCTGTAGGGATAGCATTTGTTGCAGTTCTTATAATATATACACTAAGGCAAAAGCATAAGGTTTGAATTAATTATTTTTTAATTAAAAATTTTAGGGCGTTTAATTTTTTATTTAACACTATTTAATGTGGATTCTATGCCACCTATAGGTCCTTTTACGCTGCTTTCAATTGATGGATACTTATCTGACGTTCCGTTTATATTTTCCATTACAGTTTCAGGGGTTAATGGTTTGGATTTATTTAAAAGATTACTTGGGTTTAAAAGGTAACCATTGAATAAATAGGCTCCACCCTTACCGGTTATTAGCGTTACAGTATTTATATGTGGTATACTACTTATGTTTGCACTTGTAACAGGACTGCTTATGCCATCTACTATGGCTTCGGTTGTATATAGTTTTATTTCATTATACACATTTTTTGGCACCCTATTTTTCAGCTCATTAAGACCCAATTTTATTTCATGGCTATTATTAGAGATATTTTCACCATATAAGTAAATTGTACTCAATGTAACTGCATGACCGTTATATGTGAAATTATACGTACTGTTGTATAACATTAATCCCGGTGTATTGTTATACTGAAAATTATTCATGGATTCGGTATAGTTATATTTTATATTATTCACACCCGATTCCTTTAAAAATGAATATATAACCCATGAACTTGCATCACCAAATGGGCTGCCGCCCCAGGAAACAAAATAAATATGGTCACTGTTATTATTTTTTATTAAATTTGAAGTGCTTATTTGACAGTACTGTTCAAGTTCTATATTCTCATCTGATGGATTATAATGGTATGCACCATATATACCTAGAAACGCAACAATTATCAGGAAGATTATAAAGAAAGTCAATAATTTATAATCTATATTCCTTTCCTTTGCCATATAACAAAATTTCAATTCCGTATAAATCATTTTTTATTTACAGTAATTTTTCACAAAATAATAGTAATATTATATCGATATTCGATGATATCCTGTGGCATAAAAACAAATTTAAATCAAAATAAATTTATAATGACGGTAAAATAACATCTGTATAGGATCATAAGATATCTGAAAATATTCTATAATTACACTTATATCTAAAATAAATATGTTAGATGCATGGAAGGCAAAGATAATGAAGTGTACGAAGAAAATAATAAGATCTATAATTCTGTGAAAGGTTGGGTCTTTTCAACAAACCATAAACAGATAGGTCTATTGTATATATTGACATCATTGGTTTTCTTTATTGGGGGCGGTGTACTTGCATTATTGATGAGAGTACAACTGGCAATACCGAGGTATGACCTTACCAATTTCAGTTTGTTCTCAGGAAGGTTTCTTGATGCATTACAGTACAATCAGTTAGTAACGATACATGGATTGACAATGTTAATATGGTTTTTAGGTCCACTGGGTTTCGGCTTTGGTATATATTTAATACCGCTGGCAATAGGGTCAAGAGATATGATTTACCCAAGAATTAATGCATTGGGTTACTGGTTATATCTATTCAGTGGACTATTATTATGGGCTGGATTCTTTTTACCCGGTGGCAATTTAGATACAGGATGGACTGTATACCAGCCCTTATCATCATTTAAATTTACACCATATCTTGGAGCCGATAGTGCTGCTGCCGCTGTGGTGCTTAGAGGGTTTGGTACTATAATAGCTTCTACAGAGGTTATAGCAACAATATTCAAGGCAAGGGCAAGAGGCTTCAGATTAATGAATCTGCCCTTATTTGCATGGGCTATACTATGGGTTGCAATGATATCATGGTTTGTTTTTCCTGAAATTACTGCAATGTTCTTTATACTGGTTCTATCAAACGTTTTTGGTTTTTCAGTGTATATATCAACATATGGCGGTGCATTAATGTGGGAAAACCTGTTCTGGTACTTCGGTCATCCAGAGGTTTATCTATTGCTATTACCCGGAACAGGTGCAATGTTTGACTATCTGTCAAATCTTGGCCATAAGGCGCCTTACCTTAAAAAATGGATGATAGCTGCAATGGGTGCAATATCTGTTGATAGTGTAATGGTGTTCCTGCATCATACATTTATGACAGGCATAGTATTTGCATGGTTAATGGCAGATAGTATATTTACAGAAACCATATCAATACCCACATCAATGCTTATAATAGGCATAATAGCAACACTACTCGGTGCAAAGCATAAATTCCAGACACCAGTATTATTTGCACTTGCCGCATCAACATCATTTATGATAGGTGGTGTGACTGGTGTGACACAGTCGTCTCTTGCCATAGATACAATAGTACACGGTGATTATTATGTAGTGGCACACTTCCATTACTTCATGGTGGGAGTGGCTGTAATGGCCTTAATGGGCAACCTATATTACTATTTCCCCAAATTTACCGGGAAAATGTATAATGAAACATTAGGAAGAATACACTGGGCAATTGCGTATATAGGTGTAAATGTATTATATTTCCCTATGTTCTTCCTGTATGATTTACCCAGAAGGGTTTATACATATCAGGCCGGATCTGGTTATATGATAATTAACCAGATATCAACAGTGGGTGCATTTATATTCGGTTTATCCTTCCTTATAATGTTTGCAAACTTTGGTTATGCTTTGAAGAAACACAAACCAATAAGTGAAACAAATCCTTACAAAGCAACAGCAGGATTTGTATGGTTCACAACAAATCCTCCAAAATACTATAACTTTGACTATGAACCGTATGTAGGTGGTAAAGATAACCGGGATTTATTAATGGATCAGAACCATCCAATAGCACCACCTAAAGTGGAATTATCATACGCACCACTACTTATAGCCGGTGGACTTTTCCTGGCATTCGTTGGTGCAGTTGTAACCCTGATGGGATATAAACCATACGCCTTTGGAACAGTCTTTGCATACCTTGGATATGTAGTAGTTGCAGTTGCACTGGCGGTATTTGTATGGGGCTGTTTAAGATGGATGTACGATGATTACAAATTAAAATCACCTAACGTACCACCCACATACAGGAAAGACCCTATTACAAAAGGTCTCAACAACATGAGGCTTGGAATGTTAATATTCCTTGCAGGTGATATGATATGGATGGCAACATTCTATGGTATGGTGGAATGGATAAAACTACAGTCAGTTTCACCATATGTGCAAGGAAGTGATCCAACAACATTCTTCTTCCCATCACTGGCATCTATATATATAGCAATATCGATAATAACTATAGGAATAGCGGGTTTATTCTCCTGGCTCTCATTACGTGGTGCTATAGGAAAGAACAGGAATAAATCATTCAGCCATATGTTAATGGCAACAGTATTTGCAGTAATATATCTTATAACATCTCTGTTATCATTCGTGGTAATAAATTCGTACAGTGCACTTGGTCTTGCAGGAATAGGAGCAAATCCAATGTCATCCATGTTCTGGATGATATCCTTGATGGATGTATTATTTGCTGTAGGTGTAATAGCTGTAATGGTAAGATACATGATACAGATAAAGAAAAGCAAGAGGATATTATGGGGAAGAACTGCAACAAGTGCAGATATACTAATGTGGTTCATTGCATTTGTATTCCTTACAAGTGTATTCACTACAATAGCCTTTGTGGCGTGAGGTGATAAAAAATGGTTGATATAAATAATGAAAAATCTGAAAAGGTAAATAAGAAGGAGATGAAAAAGTCTTACGAATACGAAGACGTTGAAATGGAACTGGGGGATGACGACTTAGAATACAACGAAATTGGTATATGGAAAAGCCCGTACGCACTTGCTATAATTGTAATAGCTATATGGTTTTCACTATGGCTATTCATGAATGTATTTATGGGCAGGTGGTTCTCTTGAAGACACTAACAAAAGCTGCATTTGCAGTACTTATAGTGGCAGTTATATTAATCGCAGCAGTAGGAATAACAGTTGCATCATATGCACCAACAAATACAGTAATGTCAGATCAGGGTGCAGTAGCACATAGAAATATACCATATTACAATGTAACTTCATCAAATGGGACAACCCATGAAGTGGTTAATCTTTCACTGGCTGCATGGGGTCAGGGAAATGGCCATCCCAATGCATATCCATTTAACTTTAATGGCACATCATATGGTGCCATGACAATATATTTGCCAGCACATGCGGATATACACGCAAATATGACAAACTTTGAGGTCAAGGTACACACATTAAAAGTAGAATTGCCATACTCATCGCAGTGGTCACGTGGGCCTATATGGGCACATACAAGTGTACATGTTAAAAAGATTATAAACAGTACAGGTGGGATACTTCCAATATGGTATGGAAACACAGCACATTCCAAAGCAATATGGTGGAACAACACACTGCCTGATAATTACTGGATAGTATGTGGTTTAACCACACATGCTGAAGCAGGCATGTATGTATTCGTGGTAGTAAGCAGCCATGTAACAACTCCATATTACACAATAAAATGAGGTGAAAAAAATGTTAGAAAATATATATAATATAATTCCGGATGTATATCATCTTATACCTAAAGGGTCGATAACCGGTGCTGAGATAACATCAATATTTCTGGCATATATATTGCCAGGAATAGTTATAGGTGCTGGATTTGCCTTCTGGTATATCTTTGTATTCATAAAGAGTTACCATAAAAAAGAAGCAGATAATTTCATGAATGAAAGGTATAACCCCAAGGAGGATATGAGACCGGGTAGAATAGAGGAAATAGAGCGTGGCAATAAAACAATATTTAAATTGTTTGTGCTGTTCGTTGTCCTTATATTGCTATCACTGCTTGTTTACGATTTACCACCGGCATATGGAATAAGGGTAGCAGGAGCAGCACCAAGCGCACCAACTAACGCCCATAATTACACAGATATCAACGTCATTGGTTACCAGTGGCAGTGGATATTTATATACCCAAATCATTCATCATCAAGGCATTTCCTAGTACTGCCCGCAAATACGCCAATACAGTTTAATGTAACGAGTGTTGATGTAATGCATTCGTTCTATCTGATTAATGTAACCAAAGTGGATGCATTCCCAGGGCATTATAACTATATATGGACAAATATAACCCAGGCAGGCCTGTATGAATTTGAATGCGTTGAACTGTGTGGATTAGGGCATGCCCATATGAGGGGACCTGCGTTTGTATTATCACCACATAACTTTACAAAATGGGAAAACCAGCAGAAAGCTGGAGAAATGAACCAGACATTTGTATACCATGGTGTAACATACAACTATGGACCAACACTTTATGGCGCAGCACCAACACCACCGTCAGCTGGTGATTAAATAAATTTATTATAAATTTTTAAAAATTTTTAAAAATTTAAAGGAGTGAGTTCAATGTCAAAGGTTACAAATTTCATGAAAATTACAAAACTGGAGATTACTATTCTTATCGATTTAGTTGCCGTTGCAGGCTTTATCGTTGTACCAGGAAGCACAGGCTATCCCCTGATTTTATTTTATTTACTACTAAGCGGTACCCTGGCATCAATGTCAGCAAGCATATTCAATAATATTTATGATATGGATATAGATATAGAGATGAAAAGGACCAGATCAAGATCAGATACATTAAATTTATCAACCAGGAATAAAATATTTGCAGTATCCACATTAATGATAATTTTCTCATTTATCATAAGTTATGTACTTATTAACCCGTTAACCGCAGTTTTCATATTTGCCGGATTTTTGAGCTATGTGTTTCTGTATACAATAATACTGAAGAGAAGAACATCATTAAACATTGTTATCGGGGGTATAGCAGGCAGTTTCCCTGCACTGGCAGGCTGGGCATCACTAACCAATTCTGTATCATTAACCTCACTATTCATAGCATTTTTGGTATTCATGTGGACACCCACACATTTCTGGAATCTTTCCGTAAATAATATCGATGACTATAAAAAAAGCAATGTACCGATGCTTCCAGCAGTTGTAGGCATAAAAAAAGCAGAGTTCTGGATTATTGTTAACACAGTTATACTCATATTTTATTCTATGATTCCACTATTTGTGCCCGGTATAAGGCTGGGTTTTGCATATATACCAATAGCAGCTATAATGGATATTTTACTACTATACTATGTACTTAAACCCGTATTCCACGAATATAATAAAAAATACTTTAGAAGTGCGTTTGGTTTATCCAATATGTACCTGTTTATCCTGCTTGTTGTTATGATATTATATCCATTTATATAATTTAGTGATATATAATTAATGATTATTATGAAAAGTAATTTTGAATATCCAGAAAATATAAGTAAAATAGGGAATAAAACAGCCCTTAACATATACGTTATAAAGCATGAGGATAAAGTTATCCAGATAGATGCGGGCATACGGAATGATATAAATAAAATTTATGATTTTTATGAACAAAAAAATGAAGAACCAGATTATATACTGATAACCTCGGTCGATTACACCCACGTTGGTGCATTAAAGGAACTATATGATAGATATAAACCAAAAATATTTGTAACCAAAAGTGAAATGGATACAATGATACACGGTCCGGCATTTAGGGGCATTATGGAGATTGAGGGCAAGGGTTTAAGATTCGATGGTGTTAAAAATATTTCATCATACAACAGGTTTAACCTTGATTTTCTAAAAATTATAGATACTCCGGGATATACAAATACAAATATTTCCATTTATTATGAGCAGGATAATGCAATTTTTGTTGGAGATGCATTGATAGTTAAAAGAAATAAAATAAAATTAGATAAAATGTTTATACAGGACATAAGAGCGGCAAATTTATCTCTTGAAAAAATAAAAAGCATGAAGCCAGTAACAGTATATCCATCACACGGGGAACCATATAAATTAATGTAATTTTATATTCATCCTGTTTAACTGAAATGGGTACATATATTACTCCCTCTCTGTGTTTTTAGAGATAGAACAGTACCCCAGAAACATTCCGCTGTATAGTGGTAATTCACCGGTATCAAACACATTACAATATTATTTTATATATAGATTAAATATACTACTGTATGGTAAGATATATAGCAATAGGCAATGGCAGGCTATTAGTAAGTTTTAATGAAGATTACAATCTCACGGATTTCTACTTTTCAAAGGATATGGAGGAGAATCAGAGTGGAGGAAAACCTTTTAAATATGGTATTTCAATTGATAACAATTTCACGTGGATCAATAAATCAAACATTATTTCAAAGGATTATTTTGATCATACAATGGTGGGTATAGTCAAATACAGGGTTAATGATATAAATTTTGAAGATCAGAATTTTGTCGATATTTATCGAGATGTCTATATAAAAAAAATAAAAATAATAAATGAAACAGATAATAAAAGGGATATAAAATTATTTTTTCATCAAAATTTTTCAATTTATGGCAATAATATAGGCGATACTGCTTTTTATTATCCGGAAAATAATTCCATAGTCCATTATAAGGGAGAGAGATATTTTATGGCATCAACAGTGGGCACTACAGGTTCATTTGATGAATACGCGGTAGGCATAAAGGATTTTAATGGACTGGAAGGCACATGGAAGGATGCGGAGGATAATGAATTATCAATGGACACAATAGCAACAGGATCTGTTGATTCCGTTATAAGGCATCATGTAAAAATGGAGCCACACTCTTCCATAGAATTATTTTATTATATACTGTGTTCAAGGAATAGATTAGACCTGTTTGAAGACTCAAAATCTATGGATATTGAAGGTATGGGAAGGATGCTTAATAGAACAGAAAATTTCTGGGAATTATGGGTTTCCAAATACCCGTTGAATATCGATAACGATAATTATAATGATATGTTTAAGAAATCATTATTTATAGTAAGGTCACACATTAACAGTATGGGTGCAATAATGGCATCAAGCGACAGCGCCATATTAAGAAGCAATATGGATTCATATTATTACTCATGGCCGAGAGATTCATCATACGCGGCAATGTCCATGCTCCTATCGGGCCATGGTGACCCTGCAAAACTATTCTTTAATTTCTGCATAAATACAATATCCAGTGAGGGTTATTTTTTTCATAAATATAATTCCAGTGGAAAAATAGCAAGCAGCTGGTTACCATATTTTATGGATAATAAAAAAATATTGCCTATACAGGAAGATGAATCAGCACTGATAATAATAGCCATCTGGCATTATTACTCACAGAATAAGGATATTGAATACATTTCATTACTGTATGAAAAACTAATAACAAAAATAGCGGAGTTTCTATATAATTATACATATGATAACGGGTTACCCAAGGAATCATTTGATCTGTGGGAGGAAAGATACGGCATACACACATATACTGTAGCTACAGTATACAAGGCATTGAAATACGCATCAGAATTTTCCGAGATGTTCAACGATACCGATTTATCACAGAAATACTCGGATAAGGCAGATAAAATGCTTAAAGCATTTGATGAAACATTTTATTCAGATTTAACAGGTTACTATGGTAGAACATATTATAATGGTAAAATGGACTTTACCCTGGATTCATCAATATTAGCCCTTGTTAATCTGGGTGTAAAGGATGCAAACGATCCAAAGGTAAAATCATCTGTTGAAAAGATCAATGAATATTTATGGATCAAAAACTCAGGTGGCATAGCCAGGTATAGTAATGATTTTTATCAGAGGGTGGAGATCAATTCAGATATAACCGGTAATCCATGGATAATAACAACACTATGGCTTGCGGATTATTATATAAAAATCAACAATTTAGATAGGGCAAATGAATTGATCCAGTGGGTTATCAATCACAGTGAAGAATCAGGAATTTTGTCGGAGCAGATAGACCCTATAACGGAAAAGCCATTATCTGTTTCACCACTGGTATGGTCGCATTCACAGTTAATAATAACCCTGATAAATTATAAGAACGCCATTAATAATAAAAATTAGATTTTTTTAATATATTTAGCTATATAATATTATGTTAGAATAAATTATAACCCCCAAAATCCCTAAATAAAAAATAACAAACTTAATAAATATTAAATTAATAAACCTCTACTATATTTAACCATACACAATGGGCAATGCTATAGGCATCCCGTTATATCGTAATTTATTGGCGATGTAGAAAGTGTAACGGTTGGTGATAAAAAATGGCGACACCGCATCATTCCCGTAGGGGATCAATGGCGTATTATCCCAGAGTACGCGCTAAAAAAATTGGGGCTGATATCAGATCATGGCCTGAAATAGAGGGCAATGCTAAGATTCAGGCATTCGCAGGCTATAAAGTTGGCATGACACATATACAGATGACAGACTATAGAAAAACCAGCGTGACAGCAGGAAAAACTATAATGGCACCTGTAACAGTTGTGGAAGTACCTCCATTAAAGGTTATATCGGTAAGATATTATGAGGATGGAGACAACGGTTTAAAAATATTTGCAGAGAAGAAAGCAGATAATATAGATAAGGAGGTATTTAAAAGAATACCAGAGATTAAAAATAAAAATTCAAGGGAAATAGAATTAAAAGATGTTTCAGATGTAAGATTATTAGTACACACAAATCCCGGGCTTGTCTCAGGTATACCCTCAAAAACACCAGAAATATTTGAAATAAAGGTAGGTGGGTCAACAATGGAAGATAGAATAAAGCTTGCAGAAGAAAAACTGGGCAAGGAATTATATTTCACCGATTTTACTTCAGACGGTTCATTTGTTGATACAATATCCGTTACAAAGGGAAAGGGTTTCCAGGGTGTTGTAAAAAGATTTGGGGTAAAGTTACTGCCAAAAAAGAATAGAAAGCATAGAAGGATGATAGGAACTCTTGGTCCATGGCATCCTGACTGGGTTAGGAATACCGTACCCCAGGCAGGTCAGGTCGGTCTCCATCAGAGAACATTACATAACATAAGGGTAGTAAAATACGGTAAAAAGGAAGATATTAATGATATAAACGTAAAGGGAGGATTCCTTAACTATGGTCTTGTAAAAAATGATTACGTTCTTTTATATGGGTCTGTATCTGGTCCAGCAAAAAGATTGATTAAACTAAGGGATCCTGCAAGGCAGAAAGTAGTTAATGCGGAAAAGGTAGAGATAACATATATATCAAAGGAATCCAAACAGGGTGATTAAAAATGAAAGCAAATGTTTATTCAATAAATGGCGAGGTGAAAAAGGAAATAGAATTACCTGCAGTGTTCGGTATGGATACAAGGGAAGACCTTGTTCATAAGGCATTTAAAGCCATATCATTATCAATGAGGCAACCATACGGTTCGAGCCCGCTGGCAGGAACCAGAAGGGTTGGACATAATCTAGGCCCAAATCACGGTATATCAAGAATACCAAGATTAGCCGGTGGATCAAAGGGTGTATTGCTGGCAAGTACAGTGGGCGGCAGAAGTGCATTATCTCCAAGAAGTGATAAGGTATTATATAAAAAGATAAATAAAAAGGAAAGAAAATTGGCTAAATTAAGTGCAATAGCATTTACTGCAAATAAAGACTATGTATTAAATAGAGGCCACAGGATATCTGAAGATGTTATAGATACCCTAACATTCCCAGTTATAGTTGAGGATGACCTTGAGAATATAACAAAGGCAAAGGATGCGGTGAAGATACTTTCTGATATAGGAATTTACGATGATATTATACGGTCAAAGGACGGTAAAAAGATAAGAGCCGGAAGGGGAAAAATGAGAAATAGAACGTATAAACAGCCTAAAAGTATATTGGTAGTAGGGTCTTCAAATGAGAAATTAAGGGCATTTTCATCATTGCCCGGAGTGGAAACGGCATCATTAAACAGTTTAAGCATAACAAAATTAGCCCCGGGCGGAATTCCAG
>JAKAAK010000066.1 GCA_021797025.1 Thermoplasmata archaeon | reverse complement strand
GGTCCTGACAATGGATAATCATTCCTTATTCCTATTATGAGTTCCTCTATCCCTTGATCTATGACTTTCTCTTTCCTTCCTGCTTTGTATAATTCTGTTTTATTGCAGTTGATGTAATTGTAATAGATCTTATTGATATATCTTGTACTTACCCTGTATATTGCTGCTAATTCAGCAGATGATACTCCTTTCTTTTTCTGATTTATTATGTATTTTAATTTCTTATTGTTTAACTTCACCCTGGGTTTAGAGTTTCTATCTATATTTAAGTGATCTTTAAATAGGAACTCAATTCGGGATAACATAGATGAAGAATTTAAAGGAAATGTTTTAATATTGGAAACTGTTAAGTTAGTATTAAATTATTTTATAACTTTATGGTAAACAGAATATATAATTATGCAAGAGAAAATTTTTCTCCGTGTTTCTTCAACATTTTAAGACTGGTTATATCTTCCAGTATTTCCATTATATTAACATTATCCACGTTTAGGTTATAATTTTCCCGTAACTTCCCGGTTAAACTGTTAACATCAATAGGGGCATCCATGAACTTCTTTGAAAGATTATATGTATCCTCATAAACGTTCCATGGAAAGACAAACCATGCCCACTCCTCTTTGGAAAGCCCTTTTCCATAATAATCAGGAGTGTAACTGGAACCATTCACATAAAGCATGGATGTGGTTTTTAATTCAGCAGGATTCAGGGATTTTATATAGTTGTTGGAAAGCCTCATGCTCTCGCCTGTATCGGTTATATCATCTACAATCAGCACTTTCTTGCCGGTTACGTCATAGTTCAATTTTTCCTTGAGGACAGCTTTTCCATCCATGGTTGCGGTAACTCCCCAGTGTTCAGTTTTAATTGAAAGCAGGTCCTTCTTGAAAAGATAATCAGCCACCATTCTTGCCGGTACCAGTCCACCTCTAGCAATACCAACTATAATGTCTGGATTGTAGTTATCTGCAATTATCATCTTCATTATTCCCCTTGTCCATTCCTCTATGTCCTTCCATGAAACATATGTAGCTTTGAATTCCATTCTTATCTATGGATAAGTGGATATTGTTATTTTAATGTTCTTTAATGCATATTATTCAGCTTCCGCTGATACATCTTTTACATTTGTTGATCTACCGGCCAAAAGGGTTGGTGATATAATGAAAGCTGCGAGGACTATGGCAACTGCAGGTATTATTCCATAGATGGAACTGGTTATGCTGATAAAGTAACCACTTAGCACCACCGGGATAATTGCCACCCCAACATTGGTTGCAACACTGTACATGGAGGTTGCAAAACCAGCTCTGGCAGGGTCGTCTACATAGTTTATTATAGAATTAAGGGCCAGTACCCAGAAAGCGTTGCCAAAAAATCCGAATATAAAAAACGATGCGGTTATCATGCTTGCTATATTTGTATAAACTAGGGAATATAATAGAATGCCGGCAAATATGAATGACACCAGCCCGGTCATAACCGTACCTGATCTAATCATGTGGTAGCGTTCTAAAATGAACGGCAATATTAGTGCACCCATTGCTGAGCCCAGGAACTCAACACCTCCCATGACACCTGATAATTTCAACAGGAATGTCCCGGTAAAATGGAATCCCAGTGCGGTGGCCGCTATATCTCCGAAGAGTATTGATATTGAAGCCATTGAAAGTCCTATGTACCAGTTTTTTATCATCCCGGGCTTAAATGATCCTTTCAGGGATTTCCCACGGTATTTCTCCGGATACTGTGGCAGGTATACGAAAAGCCATAGGGATGCTATTATTGTCAGTATAGCAGGAAATGCCATGATTCCTGGAAGTGAAAAGGCAAGATATATATAAGGACCCAGAAGTGCACCTGAAGACATACCGAGAAACAGGGAACCTATGCTTAATCCCGTGATTGTAGCAGATTTTTTTCTGTCCATGGATTCGGCAATGCTCCCTACAGGGGCAAGGGAAAATGGATAGGCGCTGGCTGCAATAATCGATAAAATTAGGAATTCAGTGTAGTCTGTGGCAAATATACGTATGAATAACCCGGTTATGGAGAATAGCATGGCAAGATATATGGAAGACTTCACTGTAAATTTGGCAGAGAGAACTCCGGCTATAAGGCCAATGATAGCCATTGTGTATCCATACACAGATAGTATCAGCACTATTTCCGAGAGAGTTGCAGACAGATGTGCGATTAGTTCCGGTATGACAGGTGCTAAAATAAACCACCCGAAACCTATTGTAAAAACAAAGAACCAGTATGGTAAGAGTTTTTTCAAATTATCCATGATAGTGAATGACATTCATGTACATAAAAGTTTATGTGATGTAAATATAATTTACGCCTTTTAGATATATTTAATAAGTTCAAGATAATGAAATATCATGGACTTTTCATTCAGTGATGAACAGGAACTATTGAGGGAAAATACTACGGCGTTTTTGGAAAAAAATTTGAAGCCTTTTGTCCGGTCTATAGATGATAATGGAGAAATCCCGGAGACTTTTTTTAAGAAAGCAGGAGAAAATGGAATTATATCCCCATTTATTAACCGGAAATACGGGGGCCCAGGTCTATCTTTTTTAGATTCTGTTATCATAGCGGAGGAAATTGCTAAGGTTGATACAAGCATGGCAACCTCTGTTTATTATCTTTTGAATACATCCTGGGCGTATGTACTCCAGAAATATGGTGCGGAGGAACTGAAGGATAAACTGCTGCCAGATATAGCAAACGGAAATAAATTCATAGGAATTGCATCCACTGAGCCATCCGGAGGGAGCGATGTGGCAAACATAACCACAACCGGAGAAATAAAAGATGGGAAAGTAATTATAAACGGCGAGAAGATGTATATAAGCGGTGCGTTGGAAGCCAGAAAGAATGGCGGAGGGCATCTGACACTTATTAAAACGGACAAAAGCAGGGGGCATAAGGGCATAACCATGGTATATGTCCCGGCTGATACAGAAGGGGTGGAAATTACCAAACTGGAAAACATGGGAAGAATGGGAATATCCACATCGGGAATCAGATACAGTAACGTTGAAGTCCCTGAAGAGAACATTATAGGCAAGATCAATGAAGGCTTTTATTACTCCATGGACGGATTCAACCATGCAAGAATCATGGTGGCGGCTTCATGCAATGGTTTATCTGTGAAGATGCTTGATGAGGGCATAAAATACATAAAAGAAAGAAGTGCATTCGGAAAGAAGCTCCGTGATTTTGAAGCAATCGCTTTCGAAGCTGCAGATATTAGAACAGAAATTGAAATGGCGTGCCTTCTGAATTACAAGTCAGCTTACCTTGCCGATATGAACGATCCTGATTTTTATATATACAGTTCAATGTCAAAGCTAACTTCGCCGCAGATCGCTATGGATACTGTCAAAAAAGTTATGATGTGGTTCGGGGCATATGGATATACAAAGGATTCCGGCATAGAGAGAAGTGCCAGGGGCATATTTTCATACCTTGTAGGTGCAGAGGGGGCATTGAATATAATGAAAATGATAATATCGCGTGCCATTCTGAAATAACTCTATTCATCCGATTCCGGGAGAATATCCGGGAGAATAATTCCACTATAGAATTCTACCGCGAATGTTATATTAAAATAAATAATAAAGCTGACGGGGTTTAATGTCTGATTATATCGCTGTACACGTCCATCGAGGAAAATTTCCTATATCTACCGACAGGGAGTGGATCAATGTTTATACTATGGAACCTTTTGAAAACAACAGGGCAAACAGAGATATAATAAATCAGCTTGCAAAATACTTCAATGTTGATTATCACAGTATAGAAATCGTGAGGGGTTCAAAGTCCAGAAAAAAGGTAATAAAAATAAATGATTAGCCTTCTGCAATAATGCCCGGATAATGTAATTGCTATTTATGATAAAAACTATGAATAAAATATGCCATCCAATAGGTATCTATCAATAAAATTTTATACAGCAAATATGTATGGAAAACTATGTTCAAAAATAATTTGCTGAGTGGAAAAAATATACTCATAACCGGTGGCGGCACCGGACTGGGAAAGCAGATGGCAGAAACCTTCCTGAAACTTGGTGCCACAGTATCCATAGTAAGCAGGCATGAAGAACACTTAACCGACGCAAAAGATTACTTCAATAAAATGGGATATGTTATTGAAACTGAAAAATGTGATGTTAGAAATCCGGATGAATTAAAAATTGCAATTGATAATATAGAGAAAAAAACGGGAAATATCAATGTTCTTGTAAACAATGCTGCAGGAAACTTTATCAGTAAAACCGAGAACCTCAGCCCGAAGGCATTCGATACTGTAATAGGAATAGTGCTTCAGGGAAGTTCATATGCCTCACTGGAAATGGGAAAGCGCTGGATTAAAAATTCTGTAAAAGGTACAATTCTCAGTATAGTTGCAACCTATGCGTGGACCGGATCCGGTTATGTGGTGCCCTCTGCCATAGCCAAGGCGGGAGTGCTTGCACTGACGAGATCCCTTGCCGCAGAATGGGGGCATCTGGGAATAAGGACTGTTGCAATTGCTCCAGGTGCGTTCAAAACGGAGGGGGCCTGGTCCAGACTCTTGCCCAGAGAAGAGTATGAAAATGAAATTATAGAGGGAAATCCGGAAAGAAGGCTGGGGACAAAGGATGAAATAGCAGGCATTGCTGCATTCTTGATATCTGATATGGCATCTTATATCAATGGGGATGTTATTACAGCAGATGGCGGGCAGTCATTATACGGAGCCAGCATTTTTAATATGATGGAAAAACTCCCTGATGATGTATGGCAGATGATGCGGCAGAGATGATTTATTTACATTTTATATAAATTAATTTATATTCTGGATATAACAAATATTCATATAGAACTATTCTTATATAGCAAAATGGCGTCTAACGCAAGAATAAGGTATCTCATAACAACACTCGGCTCTGTTATTACCATGATTTCAGGAATTCTGGTATTGCTTCTTTTATTCATATCAGGGCTTGCAGGGGCTGCGCAGCTCATGTTTTTTAATCCAGCCGGCTTCGTGGTAATAGGAAGCTCTATAGTTATGGCTATATTTCCTGTAATCTGGATAATACTGGCTTATATTATATACTCCATGGCTAAGGGAACGCACAGAAAGGATAAACTGGTAAACGGTATCATAATAATAATTCTCGGATTTATAATATTATTCTTAGGTGGTGGATTTGTTATAGGCCCTGTTCTCGACATAGTGGGTGGATTTTTACTTATACTGTGAATTTCAAATTTTAATATATAGACAAAGTGAAAAACAGTATTCTAACAATTTAACATTTTGGTCGGACATAATAACTGAACTTTTTCATACACATTCATATAATAATATTACATAGAATTAATATAAAAATCTCCACGGTGTAATTTATTTCATCAAGGCTCAATCGAAAATATGCAATAGTAGATGTTTATATAACAAAATTCTGGATTTTATTAAGATATATTTATATATTGATAATTCTTGTCATGGCTATGGATAGCATATTTAAATTAGGTTTTCAAAAAAAGGAAACTGTCAGACAGGCAGCTGGAGAGAGCCTTAAACGGTTTATTTTGATTGCTATTGTGGCAGGCCTTCCTGCATTTTTGGAGGGGTTTGACGGGGAGATATACTCCTTTGGGTCTTCCTATATAGTTCCTTCTCTGACAGGCCCCACTTATCTTTCCTTAGGATTGATACTGACAGGTTACGCTATAGGTATTGCGATATTCAGTCTTGTGGGCGGATATCTCTTTGACAGGTATTCTGTGAAAAATACAGTAATACTTTCAGTAATAATATTTTCGGCATTTACAATAATGACAGGCTTCGTAAAAACCACACCTGAACTCTTTATAGCCAGGCTAGGAGTCGGAATCGGGGTTGGTATATTTCAGCCTGCAGGCGTTGCCTTGCTTGGAGATATCTTTTATGAGACAAGGGGAAAGGCGGTTTCTGTATGGGCTACATTCTTTTCCGTTGGACTTTTTGCCAGTCCATACCTTATAGCGCCATTTCTTCCTGCATTCAGGCTTCCCTTTGAAATATCAGGCGCCCTTGCAGTAATAATACTCATACTTGTAATACTTATAATACCGATTACCTTCAAAAAGGAGAAACCGACAACAAAGATAGAGCTGAAAAATGTGTTCAACAGGAATATAATTCTCCTATCAATATCTGTTTTCTTCTTCGGTATAGCACTATTTGCAGGATATTTAGGATATTTTTCTACTTATCTTGAAAAGGGCTTATCAATATCTACAGGAAATGCCGCAGTCATAGCATCGATGGCAGGCGCAGGGGGATTTATCATGGCATTTCCCATAGGATTTATTGCAGACAGAATAGGAAGAAAATACATGGTAATAATAACATCATTGCTTATTGCAATAGGTTCTGCAGGGATGTTTTTCCTCTTTACTTCATATTATGGTTTAATCATTTCTACCTTCATTTTCGGTTCAGGATGGGGAGTTTATGTTGACCTTCTTGTAGCGCTCGGGCAGGATTCGGTCGAGGATAGAATAGTTGGGTCCATTTCAGGATTTCTATTCTTCATATTTAATGTTGGTACTATGATTGGCGGGCCTCTTTATGCTGAATTTCTTTCAAAGAGTCCAACACTGGCACAGTTCAAGGAAGGTGCCATAGTAACAGTTATAATACCGACTATACTTGCTCTCGTATTCGTTGTATTCACAAAACGTATGACTAAAAGCACCATAGATGAGCATCCTGAATTTGAGAAGCAGGAATCCTGAAAATTATTTTTTAATTATTTTTAATTTGAATTTCTCAATTTGTATATGTGCCTGTGCAAAAGATACAGTGGCACAAGAATTATCAGAGTTGGCAGGGCAGCATAGTATGTGAAATATTTGAAGGAAAAGAAAATATTTGATATGGCGCTGTAAATTACAAGAATAACCGCTACAGCACCTATAGTATAATCTGCCATGGCAAGCCTGTCCATGGACAACCTATCCATACCGGATATATTAATTTTTATGCAGGATTCTACCTCTGAAATTGTATGTGTTCTTTATTCTGTATTGCTTATTTGGAACTGGTATTCATGATTCCGCAAAATTTCTGTTTAGCAAATAGGATATATTATTCTCGTTAATATATAAAACAATGATATTTAAATAGTGTAGTTAATATATAAGGTAATTTATTGAAATATTCACCCGCAATAATCAATTGTGAGTTAAAATGATATCAGTAACAGCGTGGGAATGGATCGGTCTGTTCATAGGCATGATTATTGGTGGCCTGGCAGAGGCATGGGGTATTTCAAATCCGGAAGTTTTGATCAGGCTTGGCAGGTGGAAAGACCGTTTATTTGTAGGATGTATAGCAATTGCAATCGGTGCAGGTGCACTGGCACTGTATGGGCTTGCAGTCTTAGGTGTGGGATTCCACTGGGGAGTTAAGCCGGATTATATATGGGGTGTTGCCCTGGGTGCCCTTCTGTTCGGAACAGGAATAGCAATATCTGGATACGTCCCGGGTACAGTCTGGATGGCTCTCGGAGAAGGCAGGAGGGATGCTTTATATGCTGTTCTGGGCGGACTGCTGGGTGCGGCATCATGGACATTGATTTATCAGACATCTTTCGGGCACTGGCTTGTAACATACGATAATTTTGGCCAGATATATTTCGGCGGAACCGTTGATACAGATCTGTATGTAGGTTTCGGCATAGCAATTGTATGGGCAATTATCATGTTTTCAGTGGCTTACTTCCTTCCCAGATATAAGGGCGGGAAAAGCTGTGCCTATAATTCGCTTCATAAGGAGAAAACCCTGAGTCCGGAGGAACAGGGTAAATACGTGGAAACTGCGGGCATGCTTCTTGAAGGTGCCTCGATGCCCCTGGGCAAGCATAATTTGCCAGAGAAGGTAAATTACCACTGGACAGTTTCATCGAAGCTCTTCGGCGTTGTCATGATGTCTGTGGGCATAATAATAGGATTGACTGTGGTGCTTGAAATGTTCCTGCACCAGATATTCGGCGAATCAACAACATATTCATGGATAGTTGCTAAAATCTGGCTTCCTGCAGGCACATGGAAATACAGCACACTGGTTGTACATACCATAGGATGGGAGCCATTCAGTGATATAGGCACATTATTCGGTGCATTCCTGGCATCCATATTCTTTACAAGGAGGTTCCAGTCATTCAATAATGTGATACCTCCTTCATGGGAGAAGAGATTCGGGAACAGCCAGATAAAAAGAGCGGCAGGTGCATTCTCCGGTGCTTTCCTTATGCTATTAGGTGCAAGAATGGCAGATGGATGTGCATCAGGGCATATACTGAGCGGGGATTTGCAGATGGCAGTAAGCAGCCTGGAATTCTTCATAATCGTGATGATATCACTGCTGATTGTTGCACACATAATATACAGAAAGGTGGTGGATTAAAATGGAAACTATCGAAAATAATGAAAAGGACAGAGAGGAAAAAGAACCTAAATGCAGGAGCGAGGCGGGGATAAAGGCATTTGTCATAGTAATGACAGGAATTACCATAATTACAGCAGCCCTTACATCTGGAACATACAGTGGTTACGATCCTGATAGCTATTCTGTAGCCATAACCGGTTTCTTTGTAATAGTAACAATAATCATGACTGCTGTATGGTACCGCTCTAAATACAATAATTATGCATACAATCCCAATAAGAAAGCCAAAAAATAATTTTTATTTTTGTATTAGTCAATACGATTTTTTTGTGATAAATATTCAGGTTCAGGGTAATGAATACAGAGATTTTTGGATAAGGAAGCAGGGTAACATATTCCGAAATTATTTTCACCGATTTCCCGGTTTTAAATCAAAATAATTAATATGCCTTATTGAATTTATTACCTATGGAAGTAGATGAATACATAATAAAGACCAGGGAATATTTTCATGAATATCCTGAACTGAGCTTCAAAGAATATAAGACAGCAGATAAAATTGAGGAGGAACTGAAGGCAATGGGCCTTGCCCCTAAAAGGATAACCGAAACAGGAATAATAGCGGATATAAAGGGAAAGGGAAACAAAACCGTGGCAATCAGGGCAGATATAGATGCATTACCGGTAACAGAGGAAAATAAGGTGCAGTATGTATCCAGGAATGATGGAGTTATGCATGCCTGCGGACATGATACACACATGGCAATGCTCCTGGGCGCAGCCAAAATGCTTATTGCAGATAAGGAAAAACTGAATGGGAATATAAGGCTGATTTTCCAGCCTGCTGAGGAATTGCCTCCAGGAGGTGCCGTGGATATGATAAAACACGGTGCACTTGATAATGTTGATTACATCATCGGACAGCACATAATGGGATTTCTGCCGACTGGCCATGTGGCAATATATTATAAGGAAATGATGGCAAATGCCGATGAGTTTGATATCACAGTACACGGAAAGGGGGGACATGGTTCTGCCCCCCAGGATGCAATAGATGCCATATATATCACTGCACACCTGGTAGAAATGCTGAATACCATAGTATCCAGGGAAATAGACTCCAGGGATCCCGCAGTGATAACCGTTGGAACCATAAATGCAGGATATAGATATAACATAATCGCTGCACATTCCAAACTCACAGGTACAGTGAGAACGTTCAGCTTGGAGGTGCAGGAAAAGATAATAAAAAGAATTAAAGACGTATTAGAGGGATTGAAATCAACCTATGGAATAGAATATGAGTATGAATATAAGAAAGGTTACCCTGTTTTAATAAATAATGAAAAAATATCCAGAGATATAGAAGAGGTGGCTGAGAAAATTTTGGGAAAGGAGAATATAGATCATCCAAAGCCGGATATGGGCGGGGAAGATTTTGCATACTATCTCCAGAAGATACCGGGAGCCTACTATTTCTTCGGTGCCAAGAATGTTAAGAAAGGGATTAATTCACCCAATCATTCTCCCACATTTGATGTGGATGAGGATCTTCTCTATACAGGAGCCAGAATACTGAAAGAGGCGGCAATGAGCATTCTTAACAAGTAATTCAACATTTATTTTTATACTCTTACCAAAAATTGTGATTAAATTTATTTACCTTGAAATTATAAAACATCTAGAATGCCTGAGGAAATGTATACATATGAAAACCGTAAAATCACCGGTGAGAATGGCTTCTCTGCAGAAATTATACCAGAAGACCGCTGGAGAGAAATTTCTATTGAAGGCAGCATCAATATCAGTTTCTCACTTGAAAATGGAGTGTACATAATAAGGCATAATTATCTTGAAGAGGGATATGTTAAAAAGAATTCTGTAATGGAATATGAAGGGAAAACTTTCAATATTGACCATGAGGGACTTAAAAATTTAAAGATGAACAAAATAAATTTTTATATCTTTTCAGGAGGAACAGAGGTAGCTTTTATCAATGTTTTCAGAAAGGAGGTAAACATAGATGTGGATGATCCTCAGTATATAGTTCCGGTAATGATTTACATAGCCATACTCTCTAAAAGATTGAAAACCCGTGGAAATAAAATTTACCTGAAGAATAGAAATCTAATAGCTTTCAGTTCTACAATATATCTATTTACCGGAATCCTCTCATTAACAGGCCTGGATATCGAAAATAATTATGAGATGTTATTGGTATTGACCCCGATAGCTATTTTAGCAGTGCAGATGCTTTATTATATTTTAATAAAGGGCCAGTTATTTTAGATGCATCCCAAACTATTTAAGAAAGCAATAATTTCAATATCATGAGCCTCAAATCTGAATTAACCCTTGATGTTATAGATACACATACTGAGGGTGAACCCACACGCATAATTTTCTGGAATGATATACCTAAAAATCTGCCGGACGCATTATCAGTAAGGAACTATTTCATCCAGCACTATGATTATATCAGGACAACCATATTGCAGGAGCCAAGGGGGCATAAGGACCAGTTCGGTGCTGTGCTGCTTCCTCCGGTAAATCCGGGAAGCAACTACACGGTAATATACCTGACAACAGATTCATATCTTGATATGTGCGGGCATGCCACAATTGGTGTAAGCACTGCACTGGTTGCACTGGGATATGTTGAATATGAAGGAAGTGAAAAAGTAATTACATATGATACCGTGGCAGGTACGGTGAAGGCAAGGGTAAGGATAGAGAATGGGGAGCCGGTTTCCGTATCCATAGTGGATGTAAAATCCTATTTTGTAAAGAAAATCATCATAGACATTGAGGGAAAAAGCATACCTGTAAACATATCATATGGCGGCAATTTCTATGCCATAGTGGAGTCTGATTCTTTAGGAATTGATGTTGAACCCGCAAACATTAGCAAGCTTCTAGAATACGGAAAAATCATCAGGGAAAAATCAAAGCAGACAATCAGAGAGATGTACCATGAGAGCAAAAAAAATCTCGAGCCTTTAGCGATGATTACAGATAGCAGGCACGATTACCGTGCAGTTGTTACCTTTGCAGGGAATAGCTTTGACAGGTCTCCATGTGGGACAGGAACAGCTGCAAGGGCTGCATTGCTTGTCCATGATGGAAAACTGGATGTGAACGGGCAGTACACAAATGAATCCATAATAGGATCCAGATTTACGTGCAGAATAATCTCATCTGAAAAGGTTAAGGGAAATATAATCATTGTACCGGAAATTACAGGAAGGGCATGGATTACACAGCTATGCAAAATTATAGTGAATCCGGAAGATCCATTGAAACATGGATTTCTTGTAGAATGATGGTTATATCTGGAATGGTGCAATAGATTATTCTAGACTATCAGCAGATAACAGGCATAGTTTTTATATTCCAGAATTATTATTAGAATCAATTATAGGGCGGATTACAGATGGATGAACATAAAATGCTGTATATCAGCAAAGATAAAAATAAACGCAGGAAGGGCATTGCAATTGCAACTGCACAACTCCTGTTCCATATAGACCCTGATGTGGACCCAGATCAGGACATAAATAAGTTTATCAGCATACTGGAGGGACAAACAGATTCAGTACTAACAGCCTATGGCTGGACATCTGGAAACGAAGTGGCACAGTTGATTCTGGAAGAGGGGCTGGATACTGAAGAGGTAAAGCGCAGGATTTTGCACTATAAAGGCAGAAGGCATTTAGCTGATAAGAAGAAACGTAAGGATCTTAAAAGCGATATTTCTGATTATTTATCCGGGTACTGCCAGAAGTCTAAAACTTATGATGGATTGTTTGATCAAATTAAATTCTTTCCTGAGACCAGAATTAATTATTTTGATTCAGATATTCACATAGACAGAGAGAATATAGTCGAAATGATGAAAGCATTAACTGAAAAGGAAAAATCAGAAATTGTCACAAATGTTAATGCAAGAATTGACCAGGGAGATGCCGGTGACATACTAGGAAATGAACTGGAAAAATATCTCAATGATGTTGGGGAGGAATACGGGATCGAATCCTATATTGATGAATTTGAGATCGAAAGTAAGAATTATTTTTCATTCAAAATTTATATTGGAAACCGTGGATTGCTCAGTTCTTTTTATGGTACTTTCAAAGAATTAGAAAAAGCACTGGGAGAAGAAGTGAAGGTAGAGGCTGCAGATAAAGCGACCTGCCCGTTCTGTAAAAGAAAAATAATTAGGTATGTCGCAATGAATAAAATAAAAAATTGTGAATGTGGTGCCAGAATTGTGGTTACTCCGTACATGGTGAAAAAACAGAACGTGATATACTCAAGGCAGAGGGTATCTTTTAAGAAACCAGAATAAAACTGATTGCTATCGATATATGCCCTGGC
>JAKAAK010000065.1 GCA_021797025.1 Thermoplasmata archaeon | reverse complement strand
TATCAGCACCTTCAATATCTGTCTATCTGTGTACTTTCTTTTCCTGTCATCAGGCGAAACAATATTATCTATGATTTCCATAATCAATGGGATTTGCTGTGAGGGCATATCCCATTATTGTTTTTTGTTAATAATGTTCGACATCTGTCTGATATTTTATGAAATGTGAGACACTCTAATAGTTAAATGGCAAGGTGTTACTACTATGAAGTTAATTATATTATGATCTAAACGAATTTGTTTTTCCCTCTTGCACGGGCTAACTACTTGTCAAATATCGATGAAATAGTGGGATTTTATATTCTACATGATTACTTATACTCTGATGATTTTTACCAAACTTCTCAAATTTCAGCTCTGTCGATGTATCTGGATGTTCAGTACAAACATGTAGATTCATAGAAAACAAGAAAATTATTTACATGATGGAACGCAAATAACATAGGCATTAACACAAAAGTTATAAATACTCTATATGCCATAGTAAAATATGGATTTAATCGAGACTTTCTTCAAAGTACGCAGGGAGGATCTTACTATCGAAACGCTTAAAAATTTCATATCCACACATCCGGAGGAGAATTTACACATGGAATTTAAAAGTGGTCTGTTTTTCTCCTATGACCACAGAGTTGGTATTTCGAAAGAGGTATCTTCATTTGCAAATTCGGATGGGGGAATTCTAATAATCGGCGTAACCGAGAAAAAGGATAAGGGAAAATCCTTTGCGGATAAGCTTGATGGAGTTCCAATAAACCCAAAACATTCAAAGGAATCACTGGAAAATATATTGATAAGTAATATATATCCACCAATTGACTCGGTGAATATTACCCCACTTGAGGAAAATGGAATGAACGTGTTTGTCCTGGAAATACCACAAAGTGAAAGGGCGCCACATATGGCATCTGATAATCGTTACTACAAAAGGCTTAATTTTCAAAGTGTGCCTATGGAACAGTATGAGGTTGAATACTACCTGTTTGGAAGGAAGAAAACACCTAGACTGACAGCGAAATTTGTTTTATCAAGCTGGAAAATTCAGAATGACAATCTCAATTTTTCAATGGAAATATTGATTAGGAATCTTGGGAGAATCATGGCAAAATACGTTCTTCTAATTATGGAATTAAAGGGATTCAGTGTGATTTCACCAATACCTCCTGGATTTAAAGTGCTAAAACAGGATGCAGAAGGGACGAATTTGCAATACGGGCCATATGCAAACGGAGTAACCCCTGTTATTATCATGCCCAGCCCGTCTGGCCAGGAGAGATGGACTACTTTAGGAAAATTGACATTACAAATTCAAAACCCGGTTCAAGGAGGCTCTATATCATATAGTATGTTACACGAGGAATTGCCTGAGACGATGGGTCAAATCTTGCTTGATCCAAACACTATACAGGCATTGCTGAATGGTGATTCTTTTGATCGTGTTCCTACTACTGAAAAGTTTCTTTTTTGAAACAATAATTTTCGCCTACATTTCTTTAAAAGGTATAATAGCAATACAATTCAGTTGATTCCATCTTACAGAGTCAAGAGAAAGCACAGCGCGAGAAACCTTTATGATTATCTCTCACTGAGCGAGGCATTATTGTGCATAAAAAATTTCCCTTCCACACTTCTCTATAATAGCACTTCGAAGGAGATAGCAATGTATCTAAAACAATGCCGAATAGTATAAACGTCTGCGGTAAAGTTTGGCCGCAGTTGCAGAATTGGATCCTATCCCCAGCATGCAGGCGAAAATTTTACTTATTAGGTTTGGCACCTTGAGTGGGTATAATCTGTATGTTCATTGTTACGGAAGTTTCTGTCGTCTCAAAGAGTTTAGCAGCGTTTGGATTCATTTGAAAGCTGGCTTTTGCTCTGAGGTAATAATTCCACAATATCTGCCATCTCTCATCCTTTTGATCCCAGAATTCCACATTAAGTCCTAGATCTTCTTTTGCTTCTTCATGATTGATCACGCTTCCATGCATGTTAAAACGTTCTCCTGTTGTAAGTTCCCTAGCGGTTTTGTCTAAATCCACCTTCGATTTACCTTTCATTGCACCTTTCTTAAGCCACCGTTTAGCGAACGCTGTAGAGAAAGATATTGCATCTTCACAGAATTTTATAGTTTCCGGTCTAATCTGTTGCAATACAGCGTAATACATGTTTGCAAGTTTATCATTCTTCTCAATATCTTCCTTTATTTTTGTCAATGTTCCCGTGATAGACTTTGCAGGTACATATTGCAATTGCCCATTGGGAAGTGTAACCGCGATTTGTGGATCAATCGGTCCCAATTCAGAGGTTGTACCCATTATTATCTTGTCTGCACCTATAGATAACATTGTTGCAGCACTTTTTGCTGAATTCGGTACAATCACGTTGAATGATTTTGTAAACTCCTCCCTAAATACATGTAGCAATTTTTCAGCGACGTTTCCATCACCACCTGAACTCTCAAGAATAAGGTAAAGTTCTTTGGAGTTCCGGGAAGCAACATTGACGAAATCAATTACGGAATCCACATCCTGCTGCATCATTGCTGAAATTGGATGAGCTGTATTTGCTATATATGCTACAACTGATGCTCCAAGTTTGCCCTCTAACTCCTTCAACAATGCCTGCCGTTTTTTAACAAGATTGTTAGGGTCTGGCCTATATTCTTGCAATATCTGACTAAACAAATCACCGTCTGACATAAGAAATCGTCTCAGTTTGAAGAATAAGTAATAACGTACCCGTATATGGGCTGGTAAAGTGTGGGATCCAATTCCCCCATATCCTTTATAGCTGGATTTGATTCTTCTGCTTTCTTTTTAGCTTTTGATAAAAATTCCACTAATGTTTCATTGTTTTCTGTCATTTCCTCACCCTTATATATCTATAACATAAAAGAATATAAAAACCTAACGGGAATTCTTATAACCATTATATACCGTTAGAAGAATAATTATTTTTTATATCAGAAGTTCAATATAAAAACCCCCAGTAAATTACCTTATAAATATCAGGAATAAGAGAATCAGGAATTATGGTTGTTCAACCTTGCTATGAAATCCTCAACACCTATGTTTTCAACTAAATCGTCACGTTTCAATATATTTCTATGCTCCTAGCTGAAAAGGTATTCCTTTGCATTTTGCGAGAACCCATTGCCACCTATTACTATATTCGCCTTTTTAAAATTATCATTCTCTATTATTTTTATCAATGAAGCTATCTCATATATTACTTTCTGTTCTGCAGTCCCTGCCACCTGCCCATTTCAGCACCGGCTTATAGTTTATATCCAGTAATGATTCCACGTTTTAATATATGTAAATAATATATAAATTATTAGGTGTTATAGCCAAACGTAATGCTGAAATCTCTATATAGTTTTAAATTAAATTTACCCTATTTTACATGCAGATATGCAGATTATGGTTCAAATTTCATCTACTAAAAGAAGTATTAAAAAGGCGTATTAAAACGAAAAAAATAAATGCATGCGGTATATAAATGGAATAATGGAACCGGATATTGGACTATTATGCGTGGGGTGTGATGAGAGCTGTGATTAGTATAGCTATAGGTGTCATTGCAACGATAATTGCGGTCATTGGAATATGGATGCAGACCCCTCCAGACAAGCTTGAGCTTGACCTGATAGATGGTACCTTTGCAGATGTAGACATAATTAACAACCAACGTTTTCCATCACGTTTTTTTCATGTCGCAGTTAGGAATAAACACAAAAGAAAGACTGCGAGGCATTGCAATGTCTTCCTAACAAGTCTTAAAGATACCAATACAGGAGAAGAGTATATTAAGCAGCCATTGGCATTAAAATGGAGGGGATATCCAGAAGTCTCTATAGATATTTTCCATAACCACTACCAAAAATTAGACAGTTTTTGGGTGATCAAAAATCAACCAGATATCCCTCGTCTGAATACATTTTTAGATTCCAATAGTCTCCTTCCACGCGTCCAAGTGCAGGTCAGTCTCATCGCTGAGTATTATGTGAGCTCTGATAATTTTAAAACCGCCAAGGGCATATTTATTATACATCTGGATAAGGATCTGAACAAAGTTTCTCTCAGCAAAAAGTAGAAACGTGGCTGTTGTGCAATATAAAGGATTTACGTATATTTTACTTTTCATTGTTGTACGGTATTTCTAAAGTATTTTTTTTATCTATTGATATACTTTTAAAACCATCCCATTTTTTTGATTTCAATTTGTATAGGGTAATTATGATTTTCTTCTTTTTATCATCATAGGAAAATGAAATCCCACATCTTCCTTTATAATCTTCTGAGTAAAATATTAATTCCCCATTCTTTGTATTTTTGCAGTCTATCTGATTGGAGTTTTTTTCTACTAGAATAGTATATATTGATATCAAGTCGTATTGCCTCAGCAAATGTGGGGGATCCTCTTGAAATCTAAATGCAAAGGCCACCTCTTCAGGCAAGTCTTGAAGCAATGTTAATTTCTGGTAGATATTGTATAAGTAATAATAATATACGGGTGCTGGGACAGAATTCCACTTACATATTCTGCTTCTGCCATTTATATCAAAATATAATAAGGCGTTTCTTGCAGCAGACATTCCTTTATTAGTTATTTCAAGGGTGAATATTTGTATATTTTTGTTAGATATGGGTAGTCCCTCTTGAATTCCATTTTCGTTTTTAGGGAAATACTGCAATATATCAGCCGTTGGTGGTGCATACTTTAAGTAATCAGGTAAAATACTAACTGCATTTACATCTTTATTATCTTTATTATCTTTATTATCTTTATTATCTTTATTATCTAACACTTTAATTTGCATATCTTGCGTGTACTTGGATGCTGAATTATCGGAGTAATCATGAAATCCAACTGAAATTTTAGGGGCGTTAACATATTTCCAGATCAAGTTACCACCAATGAATGCTAACAACGCCGCTAAAACACTAATCATGGAAGTGGAAACAATTGCAGAGTGATTAATGCCGATAATAACAACTATGAATAGCAAAATAACGGATATAATAAAAATTGAAATTTTGTTCATAATTCTAGATACCTCCATCAGAAATTATTATATTATATATAATTAAAGTTATGATTTCTGTAAAAGGTTGACTATTTGAAGATAAATCATTTATGAAGCCAGTATTTACAGTGTAGGAATTATAGTATCACACACTTTAGTACTTCTCTTTCTATTTCTGGCGTGATAACCAGGTAGTAGTGCAATGTGGTCTTCATCCTGCCTCTTTAAACATATCCAATCTTTTTTTGATTGCCCTAATATGCGGCTTCTTAAGCAAGTGCGATAAATTTTCTAACTCAATCATCAGTTTAATGCCGGCAATCCGAAAACACAAAAAATTAAAAGCTATAACGAATTGAGTGTTGATTATATGATTTATGGAATAATATATCATACCGACAAGGATTGGCTGAATTATCTTAAATCGAATTATAGAAGCGGAGAATTCAACTTCTGGACGACAAGAACAACACAGTTAAATGCCGGGGACCACATACCGCTATTCTTTAAAACGGGGGATGGCAAGATAGTCGGCATGGCTGAACTGGTAAGGAAAGAGTTTCTGACTGTTGATGAAATGTGGGATAAGTACGGTACTATGAACGCCATGGGCAGCAAGTCGGAACTGGAGGAACGGTTCAGCAAATACAACAGGGGGGAAAAAGAACAGGTGCTGTGCCTTATTCTGGAGGACTTCGTGATATTCAAGAATCCCATTCCACTTTCCCTTATAGATTCAGAAGGAATGCAGGTCTCCAAATACATCCAGGATGAAAAGATGCTGAACACAATACTCAGTGCGGCCGGGGTAATATCAATTTCCGGCAATGAACCAATCCTTAATCCAGATGCCATTGAACCCCGGTTCAGGAAGACATTTGTAAATTCAAGGCTATTCCAGGGCAATTTAAGAAAGACAGCCCTTGAATACTATAATCATAGATGCCTATTATGCGGAATAGACATCGATAATCTGTTGGTTGTTTCCCACATAAAAGATGTATTTCTTTTTCCGGACGATGCAGGAAATCCTTACAATACCTTGCTGCTTTGCAGGCTGCACGACGGCATGTTTGACAGGAAACTCATTGCAATAGGCAATGACAACCGCATAATAGTTGGCAATATCCTTAAAAATTCTCAAAGCGAAAAACTGCACAGGGAAGTCCAGGAACTGGAAAGCACAATTATAGATATGGATTTAACAGAATCAAGGGAGTTCCTCGAATGGCATAGGACGAAGCTGCAGTAAAGGTTACAGGGTAATAATGAAATATCGGCATGTTTAGGCCAAAGCATGGCCTTAACAAGTGAAGGATAGACTATTCAAGGATGCTGTCTTTCTGAAATAAATTTATAATTAGCTAAAACAATAATCATTGTTTGTTGTTCAGGGTATTATATTAACAGATAGAACTTCAATATAAAAATCCCCAGTAATTTACCATATAACTATTCGGAATAGCAGAATTATAAATTATGGCTGTTCAACCTTGCTATGAATCCCTCAACACAGATGTTTTCGACTAAATCGCCATGTTTCAGTATGTTTCTGGATGAAAAGAAATCTTTGACGTACGAATTTTAAGACCCCACCCTAGTACATATGTGAATTTGTTTAGGAAATTATTTTTTCATTGGTAATTTTCTTATTCAATTTTTTCTCGTTTTTTTAATTTCCCTTTTCTTTTTTTCTTCTTCCTGTAAGGGCTTTGTTATTCCCATATAGTTGACTTCATCTATTGCCTTGGTAAATGGTTTGTATTCTTCTCCATTATTAGGAGCATACTTATCAGTATATGCAGGTATAAGGGACCTAAAGTCTTCTTTCATTTGTTTTAAGAAACGAACATAGCCGGCTCCATAGCCCTTTCTATCCCGGGCGTATTTATGTTCCGGCCTTTTCCATCCTGATTTACAAAGAGTTTGATTCACTTTCGAGTAAGCATTATCTGATTTTTCCCCTCTAATGTAACCATCCCATATTATGAAAAGTTCCGGGTAAAATAGATGCATAAGTTTTGAAGCCCCTGTAGCCCCTATTACGGGAATCTCTCGCCCGTTATTTTTAACGTTATATTCTTGTAGAACATTAAATGCGCTTATAATCTTTTCAAAAGTAGCGTCCGGTAAATCCAAGAATTCTTTGTCTGTGAAGCGGACATCTTTGATATCTTGAATTATAGAATTGAAATTTTCCATAGTTTCATCAAATTTAGTACGATCAAACTTGTTCACCACGTACCTGAAACTTGCAAAATTCCACGTTGACAACAACAAGACACATGCCTCCGTTCTCAGCCCGGCGTCCAGGAGTCCTCTAGACATATCGAAGAACGGGGCCCTATTCTCATACGCCTCGAAGTCCTTTCTAATATAATCAAAATCTTCTAGCCTTAAATCTAATCCCATTAAATAGCATACAGTTCAAGCACTTTAAATTTTCTCCAACTCGACATGAAATGCTATATGGGCACTTCCCTCGAAGAGCAGATTCAAACAATGCTCCACTGCCACTTCCTGAGTATGGCCTATACTTCGCAATATTGATATTGCTCGATCTGGCATTGAAAATATAAACCAGAAGTCCAATATAAAAATCCCCGGTAAATTACTTTATAAATATCAGGAATAGGAGAATTATGAATTATGGTTATCGATGCGTTCAGATACAACAATAAGCCTTTAACTATACTGTATGTGGGGCGACAATAGGCATATTTTAATTGCAAAGACTCCTTTTGTATAAATTATCCTGATAGTGTTTTGATCTTAAAAAATTCCATTAACTTCCATTAGAATCCATTAAAAAAAAGTTAATGGGGCTGTGTAGAGCCAGTGTTTTAAACGAAAAATTAAATTCTTCCCCATTAAACCATTAGAATCCATTTAAAAAATATGGAATATAAGAAAAACGAGTTGAAGTATAAAAAAGGGAATACAAGCATAAAAGACAGGAGAGTTATGTAAATGATGTCAGTTTTAATGGTTTAATGGATAGAATCGTTTAGTGATTTAGTATTTTACAATGTTTGCATACACCCCATTAACCTTTATTTAATGGAAAGTTAATGGTTTTTAATGGGGTGTTAATGGAATTCAATCAATATGAAGCATTGCTGTGTAGAAACTTGATATGTTGAACTCCATGATCGGCTACCACGCTAATGCCCATCTTGTAGAAATCTGGAGCTAATGCCTTTAGCCTCCTCCCTAATCTCCGTGCATCTTTTGGAAGCTGTTTTACCTGATCTGGCATGAGTTTTGATTTTTCATAGTCTCTTAAATCATCCAAGACATCGGTTGTAGTTCTTTTATACACCCCCTTATCGAAAATAACCTTCTCGTTTGTAAGAATATTACGAATTCCAATAAAAACCGGGTCATTCTCTGCATTACTCTCCATTTCTGTTTTCTGAGCTTCATTGAATGCATTCAAGAAATCCAATTTTTCATACCCCATTAACCTTGAGAAACATTCTCCCCATATAACAAAATCTGCCATTCTCGGAAGCTTTCTCTCAAGTTCCTTTCTAACAATGGGATACATTTTCATTGCTTCTGGAATGAGAGATAAGATATACCCCCTTATTCTCGGTATGAGTTTTACCTTATTTTCCTCAACCTCTCGATCAGTTAGCCTATTTTCCTCATGTATAGGTTTTAGTTCCATGTATATTGTTCGCTCATTAAAATCTGGATTTTGATCAGGCTCATTTATTCCATTAATAATTATGATTCTCCGTATTCTTATCAAAATCTCATCAGTATCTGTATAAAGTTTTCTTGTTCTCCTGCCCTGACCAGTAGCCGTTCTGCATAATACATTTGATATCTCATGAGGAATTATTCCATTGACATTATCGTATGCCAGAACCCATTGGTGAGATGCTGAGATATTTAAATCACCCTCTTTATATCGTAGTTGCTCAGATACAACAAAATTCGGATCGACTATCGTTCTCAGCCCTTCTGTCACAGAGGTTTTTCCTGAACCCTGCCAACCTATCATTCCCAAGATAGCATGTGGAATATCTGGAATGAATGAACAACCGAGAAATCCTGAAAGAAGGATTTTATTATTCCGATCCATATTCCAAATACTGAGAAATGAATTGAGTTCATCAATCGTGCCCTTATTGATAACTGCCTTCTGCATACCCTTGAATCTTATTGTTATGGGGTTCTCAGGTTTGATTATCTTTAAGCCATTCTCTGTAATTGATATAAGATTGCCTGCTTCATCGCAGGGGTCATAGATAATCGAATCTTTATATTTGGAGACACGCACCCCCACTTTTTTTGTATTCTTACTTGCTCGATATCTGGACATACTCACGACAAGGCTCATACTCTCTTTATTCGGTATTTTATTGAATACCTCGTAATAGTGACCTACAAGATAATCCATGAAGTCCTTTGAATCAATCGGAATTGCAATACCATCAATGAAGTAATATGGAGTGTCAGATTCATCACAAAAAAATGATCCGTTCTCTAAAAGAACATTCCACATCTTCTCGGATTGATTCTCTTTATCATCCTCTTTAGAGTTTTTATTTTTTGACTTTTGTGATTCACCGGATTCGTCTTCTCCAGTATGAACAAATTCAAAGTTCTTTCCAATCTCTGCAATCTCAGAATTTATCCTTTCTATTTCCTGATATAGTTCAGGCAGGTCATCCTTATGTGATTCAATTATTCTCATGCAATATTCAATGTCTAACTCCTCATCATTCAGTATATTTATTACCATTTCCTCTTCCGATAGGGAGGTAAATCCTAATTGTTCATCCTCTTCTTTGATTTGGCTGAGCAGGTCTCTATCTTTTAGTGTCCGGAGAAAGTTTTTTACTTTCTCCTTCTTCTCTTTATTCAGTTCTATCCAGTGTAGAACACTATTAATCTGTCCCTTTTTGTTCTCTGTCATTATGAAAGCACCTCAATAAAATATGAAAATTCATCTGCTGTTATAACTCCTTTTTCTAAAATTTCTCCCATTTTTAAGTAGCCGTGATAAGCACTTTCATGTTCTTTTAAAGGTTTAAAGTATTGTTCCAAATATTTTCTCCCTTTATCAGTTTGTTTTTCTCTCTATCTGATAGATATTTCCAACTTGTATTATCAGGATCACCATGCCATAAATATTTAGAATCCATTCAAACCACCTCGATCAGGAGGATATGTGCCTTCATCACAATCAAGTCTCTGTCAGAGTGGATTTTGCAATCATACATTCCTAGCTCTTTTAAAATCCCCTGAATTGTATTCCCGTTTATGAATGTCAGCTTAACAGCTTGACCAATCAGATCTTTTGTGAATGAATCATTACTGTAACGGAGTTTCTTTACAGGTTCTGATGGTGTTTGATTCCTGTTTGTATCATAGTTATTTCTATTTTGACTATCTGGCTTCTTGTCATGGAATACAATTTTAACAGTTCCATCTGGCTGTATCTCTCTTTTTACCTCTCTTATGTTATTATTCAAGTTCATCACCCTTTACATTCCTATCTTTACGTCCAGCTATACCTATTTTCTCCATCATGTTTATTAAACACATTACATTGCTTCGTTGCATCACTAACACTTCCTTAATCCATTCAAAACCATTAAAAAGAGTGGATTTTAATTTTTTAAAAATATTGGAATTATTCGTTACAAACTTTGAATCAATCTTGGTAAAAACCTTAATATACTCTTTTAGGTTATGAGTATTGAAATTCTTACCAAGAACTTCTCCTTTTTTCATTTCAATCAGACTCCTTATGTTTTAATATCTGTTCTAATGTTTTTTCCAGCTGAATAAAATTATCAATATTCATTTCAGAAGGCTGTTCAGATATTATTTTGCCTGCAAGTCCCGGTATATTAGCCTGTTTAATTTGGCTAATATCTATCTTCTTTATCTGTTCAGTCTGTGCTATCATTGCTCTTCCCTCTCAATTTTAAGTTTGGATTCAGACAGAAATTTATTGACTTCCATTAGCCTATTCATTACAGATAGCTTCTCCTCAACATCTTTCGGTGTGAGTATGAGCCGCTTTAAGTCATCTTCCCTTAAATCAATCTCTGCATTTTCCGCTATATTATGCTCCTTAACATAATTAGGAGGTAATTTAACAGTGAATGATTGACCGCTTGTTCCATATACTTTTGTCCTTGCCATACGTCAAAAATACGGAATAAGTATTTAAAAGTGATGATAAAAAACTATCAAATTTTTGTCTTGAGGAATTAGGAAAACACGGGTTCAGTGGGATATAAAGCAATATTTATATATAATAATATATATGAGTTTGAGGAAAAATATAAAATCAGTCTGGCAATTTTATAATCGCCTTATCCCCCGTGGGTATATTTGAATTAAAGTCCATCCTCTGTTAAGATAACTCTCCAATTCGTTCTCAGGTATGATTTTATTAGGATTGCCTTGATTAATTTCCTGAGCTTTCGATTGCCTTGATAATTTTTTCAATTCTTCATTAAACTCATCTATGCTTAATGAGTAAAGCCGTTCCTTTTCTTCCTGTGATACTTTAATATCTGCAAATATCTCTATTGCGTTGATTGTTGATTCTCTGAGAATTTTCAGGCTATCCTGTTCTGAAATCCCTTCTGGCAAATCAGTTACAAGGTATTTTTCACATCTCTTATAAGCAGTTCTCATTTCTTCTATTATATCCTTTGGCAGAACCTTATTGGTACTGTAACGGGCAGATATGTCCCCGGTATGTCCATGCCAGAATTCTCTCCAATTATGGGATACCAAGCCCTTTGCTTCACATACGTCTAACTGAGTAGAAAACCAACTGCGCGTAATATACGGCCTCCATTTATAACCAGCATTCCTTATAGCATCCCTAACATCTCTCTCAAGGAACATCGTTTTAAGTATTTTACCTGCATTTTTGTTATTAGAGCCCTCTTTCTTACTTCCCTTCGGATCATGCGTAATAATTGGACTATTTTCTGTTATCTTCTCTCCTGACTGCATCCTGAATTCCAGATATGTTGATATGTATTCTGCCAGCTGTTCAGGAATGAATGTGAAATAGGAATGCCCCTTCTTTGATAGCTGGACAGGAGATTGCCTTATCCTCAAAACAGCAGGAAGGACTGAAAATTCAACTTTGCCATCCTTTATCTCAAGCCCTTCGATATCTCCTACTCTTATGGCATCTGAAGCATCATAATTGCCCAAGCTCTCGGGCCGCAGTCCACAAAAAGAAAGCATTCCGGTGATAACTTTCCCTCTCATGGTTGCCGTGTTAAGTATTTTTTTCAATTCATTCTTTGATGGAACCCGTTCATTCATTGTTGTAGGGCTTAAATTTGCTCCAGCAATCTTAACTATCTTTAAATCAGCATCTATACCATTAAACCTGCACCATGACACAAGAACCTTCTTAAACCTCGTTATGTAAGAACCGGCTTTCCCTCCATCCTGCATCTTCTTAACAAAGCCCATGAAGTCATCCCTTAACTTCCATTCCTGTGATTTTGCATCCTCTATAATCTGTTCAGGAGTAGTCTTCATTATATCCAAGTATAATCCAAGTGTTCGCAGATATACATCTCCTGTGATTTTAGATCCATTCTGGAGATTGTCATACCATAGCATTACGTTCCTGTTCTTTTTCAATTCTGTATATTTCTCTTCAAATACCATACATGTACAACCATTTTAAGTATATATAGGTATCCAATTACTTACCATTAATGGTATTAATCCGGCCAGGCCCATTTAATTTTCAGGAAAACCATATTTTATGATAAATATGCATGTATACTGCTATTCTATTTATTGAGACGATTCGTGTTAGATTTCTTGAAGAGAAAAATTTTTATAGAAG
>JAKAAK010000064.1 GCA_021797025.1 Thermoplasmata archaeon | reverse complement strand
TTTAATTAATAAAGATAGAGTAGAATCATTGAAATTTATAGGGACAATAGTCTCATTAGAATCATCAGGCATTTCAAGAGAACTCCAAAATTCGTAGAGTTCATCCGGCATAAACGCAATTGGTAAAGTAACTATAATTTCGTATTTTCCATATTGTCCCTCACTTGGTGGTACGACAACATATCCACCATCGCCCTTCAGGTCTACTTTTGGCAGTACTTTTATTCCTGTGTGGGTTTTCAATGGTTTTTGCCCGTCTTTCAACCTATAATATAATTGTTTACCTCCCGATTGCGTTTTTATCGTTCTGGTGTTGAATTTTTCAGCATTCTCCTGGTCAATGAATTTATTGATAAAATTCTGCTCACCAGTGTTTATTACCTGGCCATTTTTCAATATAGGTGCATGATTCGAATCTTTTTCAACATCGAGATCCGCAACGTATAAATTATTTGTTTCACCAGTCAGCATTGCGATCTCATCACCCTCTTTATATAATTTCAAAAATTGATTATAATCGTTAGTTGCATCTTTAAGTCCATGAAGCGTATGAGGAACCTTATTTTTTCCCACAGGAATAATAAAAAGGTGTTTTTCGCAATATTTTTTTGCAGCTTCTAGTATTTCATTAGTCATCTTTTTAATACCTCACTATGAAAATCTTTATTAACATGCAATATAATACAAAAAATAAGGGAAATTAAGGTTAACATGGTGTGGTCTCCTGCTATCATTTCCCCGCCTCTTTTTTATTTTCTTCTTCTGAACCGTTTATTATTTGGTTCCATAATTCAAATAATCGGGGTACATTTTCCGATTCGGTTTTGATTTTTTCATATTTCGGGATTTTCATTTCCGATCACCTTTTTTCTTTGTTTCCAGCTTTGGAAACAGAAGCGACCGAATTAGCGCTGAATGTGAGATATGCAGCTCCGCCGCCTTTTTGGCTATCATTTCATGCTCCGCCCACGTAAAATTTATAGAGGTTGTGATCTTTGATTTAGTTTTCACCATAATATAGTAATCTATCACTACTATATAACTTTTGCTGACACATAGCAAATTATTATGAATAGTAATACTTATATATAGTAAAGTGTTCTCTTATTATATGAAAAATGTAACTACCATTGATTCGTATGATTATGTTGTTGATTTCATTGAAAATATTGCAAGTGTGATGACAAATGGCGTGTCAAAATTTGGCAAGTATTCTGTGGCAAATGGAGAGATATCAAAAATGATAATTGGATTTATGGCCATCAGAGTCAAAGAAGAAAAAGATGCTGATGTCAGGGTTATCACCGATCACATGTTAGCACCTAAGAAAAGCGATGCAAAAACCAGAAAACTGGCCATTGAATTTGATGATGATTTAATAGAATCAATCAATGAGGCAATATCAACAATCTTGTCCGAAGGTTATAAAAAGATACCGTCACGAACAATGTTCTACCGGGAGAGCTTACGTACTTGCTGCGATATTTTTATCCATGAAGATATCAGATCTGTTTTACTGGAAATTGGAGGTTATGATGTTTTTACCGAAAAGATATTGGGGGCAGAAAGCAGGGCAAGTGGAAAAATTGGCTTCACTTCTTCCTTGTTCTGGTCTAAAGCATTCAGTGGGGATATTTTTTGGAACTCTCTTTCAGATAATTATGAAAAAATAAGCGGTCTTTTAAAAAACGTTTCTTCATCGGAAAAAAATGCAATAAAGATAACTGAAGAAGTCCTGAAATATATAGATGGAATTGTAGAAGAAGATAGGGCTGCTGGAGACAAAATAAAGTTTAGCACAAATGATTCATGGCTAGAAATTTCAAAAAGCAGGATGGATGAATTGATTCTGTATATCGAACCTGCATATTCTACACTGAGCAATAAAATAAAATTTTTCATTCTCCTGTCTTTTATCAGAAAGGAATTTAACAATGCTGAAATAAAAACCAACATTTTGCTTGGCCATGGAAGTGAATACGTGAAAAGGAATTTCATTGAATTCAGTGAATTGTATATCATGAGCGAGGGAATAACATTGCTGGAAGAGGGGCTTATCACAAGCTATGCCCCTAAAGATCCAAAAAAACAAAAATTGTTTTTAGAGGTATTTAATCATAGCATACGCTATGGAATATTGGAGGTTAGCCTTGAATATCGCAATGATAGTGGATATGATCCATTAGTGCTCTTTTTGCATGCTATTTTCCTGATTTACATAATGGAAGTCTTGGACGGCATGATGTTTCTGAATAAAGGCAGAGGAATTGGCAACCTAGAATCTGGAATAATTGGAAACCTCCCTGAATTCAAGGAAAAAACATAATAAAATATGACCTTGTTCGTGTCTTTTATATGCCTTTATTCGTGAAATTTGGGGCAGTTTTAAAGGGGTTTTAAGAGCTGAATTAGGTTTAAGGTAGAATTATACCTCTAAATGCTTTTATTTTCAAAAGTATATAAAGAAAAGGTTGGTATACTGGAAAGGATGAAAGTTTATTTCCAGAGAGATAAGAAGAATAAATGACCACTGAAGTTGTGATATCGTCATCTACCCATAGAAAGAAAGCGAAAAACAAGAGGAATATCTCTTAGAAATCATGTGGTATGATATTAGATAGGATAGCAATGCAAGTGGAACGGTTAAATCTATAATACCATAATTTTTTTTTAAATTAGATTTCATATACATGGCAAAATAAACGCCAATTAACGAACATAATAAAAATACTGTATTTTACAGTGTTTCATCTAAAATGCGTAAAAAGTCTGCAATATTGTAAAAAAGAATTTACGCACTTGAATAACTAGGGAAATAAAGGGTTTAGATTAAAATTGCGTAAATTCTTTTTCTTTTTATTTAATCTGTTTTTAAAAAAGGGATAATATATACGTCAAATAGTGAATAGATAAAAAATAATATATATAAAACAATAAGAAAAAAGAATTTACGCAAATCACAGTTTATCATTGATATTACTGGGTCAGTAAGTGCGTAAATTCTTTTTAAGACTTTTTACGCATCAAGACTTTTTACGCATTCTTGTACAATGATGGGTGGGTGAAGTATTTTTATACGGTCGTCCTTCATAAATAAAGGCATATCTCCATGTATCCAGTAGGAATCTTTCCAACTCTCACTCTAACTGATAGTGCACGGCAATCCATCATGGAAAACTCCCTTCATCCTATCTTTAACCTTCAGAGAATAGATTTCCAATTTTTTTTAGCAGCAAAAATACTGGCACCGTTAGGCCCAACGATTAGGCAATTTGTAATTTTATTTGATTCTCTACTTGAAAAAGCTAAAAAGTTCTAACTTTAATGCTTAATTAAGAAGCACCAATTTTTAGAGAGAGGATGACACTAAATCATAATTCACGATTTCTGAATTAATTTTTTATTCATAATGAAAGAAACGATAGCATGCAGTTAAACCCACATACGAGTACACCAGAATAGTCAAAAACAGTAGGGGGTGAGAGTAATCCTGTGAAATACAAGCTGGAAACGTAATCACCCTCAACCGTCTTCGTTTCTTATTCTCTCTTCCCCTTTTCTATTTTTTAAAATGTTTTTGAACATGGGGGCTGTCAGGGGTGATCGGGTGTGCAATTATATAGTTTAGTGTATTTTCATCAGAAAACCTTTGTTTCCAATGAGAAATAAATATTCACTTATTTTTATATTATAAAATCTGAAATCTTCAATCACTTGGAAACCTAACAAATTATGCTTTATAGTTGCGAATTTTATAAGATTATTTTTATATTTTTGAACATACCTTTGAAATATTTTGCAGTCCCGATCAGTCCCTACTTTGCGAAAATAGGCGGGACTGATAACAAGCTTAGAAAATACATGTTCCAGACCTTACGAGTCCCGGAGCCTCCAATGTTCAAAAACATTTCAAAAATAGAAAAAAGGAAAAGGAAACATTAGGCACATCGGGACTGATGGGGTTTCCAGCCTGTAAAATCAAGGATGTATATCAGTCCCTACCGTTTTTGAGTAATCGGGACTGATCGGGACTGGATATTTTTGTTTTGTCATATATCTTTATTTTTATCTAATTCACTGCCATGCATATCGAGGCGATACCTTTTATAATTTTCATGGGCCTTATACAAAAAAACTTCTCACCTTTGTTTCCAACACCCACTGTTGGAATATAAAAAAACATTCAAAATACTAGTTTAAAATTAAATTTTATATGTGTGTCTTCCAACCTATTCCAACACTACTGTTGGAAAAGCTTTTTCCATTTATTTTACTGATTCTTCACTTAACTCTTCCAACCTATTTTCTATTAATTCGATTAGAATTTATAAAGATGACGATATATGTATATTATATGATATATATCGTTGATTTTGCAAAAGTAAAGAGGAAATAGGGAATAGGTTGGAATAGATTTATAGAGAACCTTTATTTTCAAGGGAAAAAGCTTTTCCAACACCCCCTTTAATCAGGTTGGAATAGCATTAAAGTTAGAACTTTTTAGCTGTTTCAATTAAAGAGATATTGTCCCTGCATTATTCTTTCTATCTATGAAGAGATGACGATACCATAACTTCACTGGTCATTTATTCTTCTTATCTCTCTGGAAATAAACTTTCATCCTTTCCAGTATACCAACCTTTTCTTTATATACTTTTGAAAATGAAAGTATTTAGAGGTATAATTCCACCTTAAACCCGATTCAACTCTCAAAATCCCTTTTAAACTGCCCCAAATTTCACGAATAAAGGCATATCTCCATGTATCCAGTAGGAATCTTTCCAACTCTCACTCTAACTGATAGTGAACAGCAATCCACCTATAGAAAATTCCCATCATCCCATCTTTAGCCTCAATAAAAATAGATTTCCAATTTTTTTTAGCAGTAAAAATATCCAGAGAGCCGATTATTAAAGCCTTTGCAAAATTTATCATAATCATTTTTTGTTACTACAGCAACAAATTTTTTCATTTTTTCAAAAAAAATCCCTATGTTTTCGCCTGGAAAATCACATGCCAATCCAGTGAAAAGCATAGTTTCTGTTGTGAAATAGGAACCTTTATAACAGTGTAAATAAATTAGTTATTAAGGTGAAAAAATGTCAGGCAGCTTCGGTTTAAGCGTCCCGGGAATGCTAATACTGATCTGGAAAACAATAATAGAGCCACTGGTCCATGACGTCATAGGAGCCTTCTCAGTCCTTATCGGCGATTCATCAAACGGGCTCGGCGACTCTATAGTTACCATGTTCCAGAACTGGTCACAGTCATTGTACGGGATAGGAATATGGGCTCCGGTAATATTCGTGGTCGTATTGGGAACGGCAGGCGGTGCAGTCTACTTCTTCCTTGACGGCTACGGAGTGGAAAAGGATGTGCTCGGTGCTGAAAGGGATGCATAATTTTTATGGTTCGTGAACAAATGAATTTATATTTTTTTAACATTTTTAACAATCTTCAGTTTTCATACCATACTACAATTACATTAGGCATTTTTCAGTTCCTTTACGACCTTTTACTATACTTCTTCGATGCCATAGCCACTGTGATAACCAGCAGTGCGGCCACAGTTGCAGCCATATTCGGAAGCGGAATCACGCAGATATTCGCAAATTATGGCAATTCCATGAGGCCATACGGGATATGGGCTCCAGTAGTCATGATTCTTTCAATAGGGATAGCAGGTGCTGTTGTGTATATTATCCTGAGCATTTCAGGCTCAATCGAGGCGATTGACTGATGTCGTGGTGGTCTGCAATAGGAAGTGCCCTCTCGTCAGCAGGGGGGTACATATCCAATGCCGTATCAGGCGGTGCTCATTCTGTTTACAATGCTTTCTCCAGCGGCTTCAACTGGCTTATCAACCGAGGGGCAGAGGAAGGAGAGAAGATAGCCCTGAGCGTTGAGGAGACTATAATAGAAAAGATAGTAGCATTCATAGTATCTGCCTTTGCACTGTCGGGAAGTGCCATAGACGATATCGCAGAAGGCTTTGTCAACACAGTGGTGCACCTTGCATCATTCGGCGGCCCGTTCGGCCCGATGATTGCCTTTGTGATATTGTTCGGTGCCATTGTGGGCGTTGTCCTTGTGGTGCATATTATCCTCACTCTGATGTGATGCAGGATGCCTGGAACACCTCTAAAATAATAGTTATCTCCGGGGTGGCTTCCAGCCTCTTGCCTTCATTCTTCTCATGGTATCCCTTGCGATTTCTGATTCTATCCTATGCTCTGTATTCGAGAGCATGGCATAGAGGAACATTGTTCCAAATATACCTATAATGCTCACTGTCACAAGAAACGTGATCTCCCTGAACGACATCCTGAGATAGAAATAGCCGACTGAAGCCTCCAGAATTGCGAATAGAAAGCTCACGATAATCGGTGCAATGTAAAGCATTGGATCTCTAATCATCTTCTCATTCATGGCTTCTTTATTTTTTTAAGCCCTTATAAAAGTTCTCATTTTTTGCGATTCAAGAATAACCTCTTCAAATTAGGGTGTTGCATGGCATTAAGAATAAGGCTGAATGCTTTTCTTTCCTGTGAAAAAACTGCTTTTCTTTATATACTTTGAAAATAAAAGCACCTAGAGGTATAATTCTACCTTAAACCCAATTCAACTCTCAAAACCCCTTTAAAACTGCCCCAAATTTCACGAATAAAGGCATATACTATGGTATCCAGTGAGCAGCTTTTCAATTCTTCCTGTCACTAATGATGACTATCAATTCATCCTCTAGAGAATTCCTTTTCCATTTTAACTCTTAACTGAGATCCCAGATCTTTAGATAGGGAATGATGTCACATTCCTGTAGGTGCAAGCCACCCTTAGAAATGGATTTTATCCTTTTCAATATAGAAATCTATAATTTTTATATGTGAAATAACCTGATAACCTTTTAATTTGAGGGATTTTGAATTTTATTACAATTAGGTTTTTGTTACTACAGTAACAATTATTTTTGCCCTTTTTAGTAAAAATGCCACTTTTTCGCTACAAAAATAAAGATTAAGGATTTTTCATGGCAAAAAACTGCAATCCTGACCAATCCCAGCTTATCGATTACAGGGGAAAATCTATAATTTTTACACATGAAATAACCTGATAACCTTTTAATTTGAGGGATTTTGAATTTTATTACGATTGGAATTTTGTTACTACAGTAACAATTATTTTAGCCTTTTTCGGTGAAAAGCACCCTCTCTTCTACGGTGAAAAAAAATAATTATTATTTTTGCCCTCGCATTCCCGGTTAAAATTCAAAAATAAATTACAGCTATGCAAAAAACATGACTTATCATTTCTTATCTATTTATATACTTACAAGTAAAGGCGTTGCCAGGCTATCACCCATGTATATAAACAAAGCCTCTAAAAACATATCCCACGACTTATCATAATTAGACTTTTGATAAGCCACAAATAGAAAAAATCAGCACGAATCAGAACTTCATGCCCATGGATTCTTCCAATCCCTTCAATTCCAACTCTTTCTCTTTGAGCTTCTTTTCCTTTTCCGCTTCTATCTCCTTTAGCAGATTCCTTCTGTAATGCGGGGTCTTTGCAGAATATGCCCTGTACAGCTTTATGTTGGATGCCAGGGGTGAATTCTCAATGGCTTCATGTGCCAGTTTTCCCGCTATCCATGGAGAGATTTTTTTCCCGGTCTCCTTTTCTATATGCTCGGCAAGCATCTTTGCAGAGAACTTTTTCTGCGACAGTATCTGCGTGACATACCATTTTGATGCGTTATATTCTTCGATTGGCGTCAGTATCTTCTTTGGCCCTGTGCCTTTTTTATAAGCAGCCTTTACCCTGTCCTTTTTCATTTTCACTTCCATAATTAAAAATTGTTGTTGAGGTATATAAGAATAGCCTATGAAGAGCCATCCGAATAAATTTTATTATAATAGAATTATAAATCAATCTATATATTTATTATAATCGTACAATACCAAAAATATTTAATCTTAATACTTTAATAAAAATAAGCAGATTTAACTATTGGGTGGGAAGTCTCAAATCCTGATTTATAGGGCAAAAAATGGCATAAGAAGGTTAATGCAGGAACTCTCTGAAAAAATACGCTCGGAATTGAAGTTTTTGTTACTTCACACATGTACACGCCACGCCTGCACGGTGCATTGCTACCCCGTTAATTATATAATATAATATGAGAAACAAAAATTCTATTTTTAGAAAAAACACACACATACTGGAATACAGTGGCTGTATTCCATGGCATGGCATCCACGCGCTGGAATAAAGAGGGAGCTAAGGCAGAGGTGTTATGTTTTCAGTGTGAATGCACTGTAAAATAATTTATTTTTGTTTTCATGATGAAAAAGGGTGTGCTTTTCACTGGAAAAGGCAAAAATAATTGTTACTACCGTAACAAAAATTTAATTACAATAATTTTCAAAATCGTTCAAATTAAAAGGTTTTGAATATGTTTATCTGATAAAAATTATTGAAATTATAGCATATCTTATGTGGAATTCAGGTTTTTTCATTTTTGATATAGATATCTTTCAGCAAGCCTGAAAGATGATGCAAGATTCCTTCTGCTTCATCTTGTGTATATCTCTTATCAGGATGTTCAGCCTCGTTTCTTTTTTCCTTTAGCCAATCGAACTCTTTCGTTATTGATTTATTTGCTATACTACTGTTTTTCAACTTTTTCACGTTATCATACCAGCTAGTGGCCGGCGTATCTCCAACTTTACTGACATATTTTCTGAGCTCCCTTTCAGCAGCTCTGAAAAGAACCATGGCAGCGGGTGTAGGTAAAGAAAATACTACACACCATATCCCGTCTTGTATGTCCTCTTTACTTTCTTGATCAACTTTATTCATTATTGCTTTTGGAAACAGCTTTTGCACAGAGTCTCCGGATAAAGTTGAGAATAGGCAATTCCCAAAAAGGTTATAGATCAATTCATACCAATACTGTGCTTTCTCCAAGATGGATTCTTTATCCTTTCCCTTAATTACTGTCGTCCCCTGCTTTAAAATATCATTTTTAAAAGTCCTTGCAGATCCAAGCTCCCATAAAATTCTACCTACTTCTTTGCTGAAACTCGGTTCTTCCCAAGCCTCATTTAGAATGGAAATAGTAACGTCCAATAACGGTTCTACATCCGCTTTACTCAGATCTTTAAGCTTGCCCTTTGCTGAAATAAATCCAACATAATTGCCGAAATTCATAAGATCTAAAGCTAAAGGGCCTTTAATCATATCAACCCCTCCACCCATTTCCTCATTTCTTTTTTGCCCACATCTTCAAACTGAATGTTCAGGCAACGCTCATACTGCGTGGTTACTGCATGCCCCTGGCTTAATGCAATCTGCAGCGTCTTATTCGGATAATAGAACATAATGTTGAATAGTGATTGTTGAACAAAAATATTTCCATTTCATGGGACATTTATCATAGAACATATTATAATAATCACTCCTTCTTCTGCTGTAGCCACCCTTTAAATTCCTGACAAATTCCTGCGTTAAAATGATGTGCTTTTATATACCCCACCTCAGGTTTTGGTGTACAAAAATAATCTTTGTTGGGCATTGAAAAAATATAGATCACTAACACTCGTTATTGTGCTCTATGAGTCAGATAGGTCAATTTCAGGGTAGGGGCAACAATTGTAAACTTCTTTATAACATCCTGTTGAAATTTTCTCTTTTATTTCATCAATAATCTGTTCGGCTTTCCAGATATATTCATTTATGCCCCTTACTCTCTCATAGATATCTTTGAACCTTGCATTAAGTGAGATGTTGAAGATTAATTTCTTTACAATGTCTAGGACATCATAATTGGCAGAGAGACTGTCAGTATATGTGAGAATTAATCCATTTCTAAATGTAAGATTAGGTGTTCCTATATACCAGTCCCATATTGTTTCATTTTTCAGGTTGTTTTGGCCTGGCCTTTTGGAAAAGTGCTCGTCTATAAATTTTTGTTCTGTAATATCCTTACTGCTATATAACTCCTCCCAGATGTTGAATAGCACAATTATGAGGCTATCAGTACCTATGCAGGTCTTATTGTTTATGTTTTTTGCAGTTTTATCTGAGGTGATTGAACTATATTGTTCTAACAGACTTTTAGTCTCCGATAGTATATCTTCTTCAAACTGCTTGACATCTTGGATTACTTTGTCAACATCTTCGAGAAAGCTAACAAGCGTTTTAATTGAAAAAGTATGTTCATTATTATGGAACCCTTCCATATGATTTTTTATTGAAGCATCATCGATTAAATCCTTTACTTTGTCTATGTCAAGCTCACCAATTAATAATAGGTTTGTAATAGTTGTTCTAGCTTTAAACGGCAGTAGTAATTTTTTTAGCCTCTCTAGTTTGCCTGACAGTTCTTCATAATGCTTCTTCCTAGCTTCTGAAATTTCCTTGCGTATGGTAATATTTAAGAGAAATTCCTGTTTTCTTGACACACTGGCCTGCTCACTGTACCTCGATAAGTATATGGCAAGGAACGCTGGAACTGATGGACCAACAATTGCAGCAAACAAGGTAACAGATGTGCTAGTTTTGATAAATCTCAGGTAGTCCATAATGTAAATACTTAATACAACAAGGAAATAGAAGATTACCAAGATTATGAAAAAGCGTATTTTACTTGGTTCCCTATAGTTTTCTTTATCCATGTATATCTATAATAATAACTGGAATATCAATATAAGCAGACCTACTCTACAATCACTTTTAATTACATCAAAATAGTACATTTAAGAATATTGTCTTTTAATTTGCCTGCTTAAGGATTTCCTATGATTGCTCAGTTGTCTTTAAATTGCTCATAAGATCACCCACAGACAAATGGTATAAATTAGAAAGGTTAAATTATACAATAAAATCATTAAGACCTAATTTTACAACATGGGATGAGGTGGTATATTATTATAATTATAAAAGGAGGCGCATCACAACATCATAATATTTCTTCCATGACATTCTCCATTAGTTTAGCCTTGAAGGATTCAGGAGCGGCCTCAATCATCTTTTTGGCTATTCCCGGTATTTTACTTATACATCCTACATAATGCAAATACAATCGTTGTTTAATCTGCAAAGTTTTGATTTATCTATATGCCCAAAGGAGAGTTGGCATTCCCTATCAGCTTTATGAAAAACAGTCATAGAAACAGGATTAGAATAGAATATAAAACCATGTAATTAAAGGTGCAATCCTCACCTACTTTAGTCTAATTTACATGTGTTAAATTTCCTTCCAATATCAAAAATTTCATTGTGTTTTTTACCTTCTTTAATAGCATTTTTTACCATTTCTATTCTATCTACGATACAGTTTTTAAAGTCCGCAAGCGAAACGACAGGAATTCCATTGACCTGTCCACTCATTTTACCGAAAGCATCAACAACGATAGCATAAACAGCACTTGAGCCGTGTATTTTGTTTAAACCTATTATTTCCTCTTGAAGTTTAGAGCTTTTCATCACCTCTACAGCAACTACCGGATATTCAAATTTACCATAAGAATTATCAATCCAGCCGGCAACATCAACCCTTATTTGTTGACCGTACTCCTGCTTATAATGCCCGAAACCAACGTTCCCATAACCAAAAATCCCATCTGCATCTGATTTGTTTCTAAGTTCCTGTTTTTGCCAATCATAGAAATCGTATCGTGCGTTTTCATAGAAGACAACCTCGGGATACGCTTCAACACCTATTTGCTTAAGATATTGAACAATCTCATTTTTAATCTGGATATGCCCCTGTGATTCCGGTAATCTAGTTTGAGTAGCGGGGGAGGTTCTTGTTTTTTTATTTAAATATTTATTGACGCTTCTATCCACTAGTCTTTGAAGGGTGTTTTCCATATAGTCGTTTTTGTCGCTAACTTTTACATCAACAAGATCATCAAGATTAATGTGATGAGATTCCATCAGCCATTTAGGCTTACTCAAAACATAATCCATCAGTGTCATTTTATAACGCTCAGCAAAGGTACATATGGTTTTTTTAACATATTTTGGAACATTATAAAGCTCGCCGTCTGAAAAATAAAGCGTAATATCATACCTATCAGGGCATTCCCATGACCAATTCTCATCTCTGTCTTCTACTCTATCACTCATACAAATTTAATATCTAAAGGACTTATAAATTTTTTACCCGAAGAATAAAAATAGCATAGTATAAGATAAGATAAAAGCAGTTTAGCATTATACATTTATTTCATTTCATTCCTGAACTTCTTCAGCGTCTCTGGGTCCTTTAATATTTCTTCCAGGACATTCTCTATTAGTTTAGCCTTGAACGATTCCGGTGCAGCCTCAATCATCTTCTTGGCTATTCCCGGTATTGCTTCAGATTTCTCTATTGTGGCCTCAATTTCCTTTTCCCTGTTTTCATATTCCAATGCCAGTTTCTCATCGAATGGAAGCCAGCAGTTATGGCAGTACTTTGCATTGCTGGGATTTAAGGAACTGCATCTCGGGCATTTCCTTGGTTTTTCCTCTATTTCCTTTCTCTCCTTAACATCTATGCCATAGGCCTTTAGTATTGCATCATCCTGGTCCCTCATGGATAAGTGGACATAAATCGATGTCATCTTGGATCCATGAACCCACCCCATCTGATTTTCCAGTGGTGCCTCCGGTACCTTGGATGCAAGCAATGACGCCCTGGAATGTCTGAATAAATGTGGATATATCCTTTTATCTATGCCAGTCCTGGCCTTTAAATTGATTAACAATTTTCTGGCATCGTAGTATTTCATGGCATGGTGCAAATTCTGCCTCTGCAATCCAGTAAACAGGTATTCATCCTTATCATCCTTTGACTTTATGTAATCCTTTAAATATGCTATGGAATCCCCTATTATCC
>JAKAAK010000063.1 GCA_021797025.1 Thermoplasmata archaeon | reverse complement strand
GGCTGACAGATTGGACAAGTCATATGGCAACTTCTTCAGGAGAGTAAGGGAGAAGAAGAATGGAAAGAAGATAAAGGCAGGATTTCCAAGGTTCAAATCTAAGGATCAGTACCGTTCAATAACATATCCTCAATCCGGATTCAGGATACTGGACAGTACCCATGTATTCTTTTCCAAAATAGGTAAAATAAGGATGTTCCAGCATAGAGAAATAAAGGGAAAAATAAAGCAGGCAACCATTAAGAAGGATAAAGCTGATAACTACTATGTAACACTTATTGTTGAAGCAATTAATAATAGTATAAACTGCTCTGAATTTCCATATAATCCGGTAGGAATAGATGTTGGCCTTCTAAAATTAATAGCTACTACAGACAACACTCCGGTAGACCCGCCTAAATACTTAAGGAAATCAAAAAAGAAATTGAAAAGGGCACAGAGAAGCTTATCAAGAAAGCAGAAAGGTAGTAGGAACAGAAGGGAAATGAGGGTAAGGGTTGCAGGCATGCATATTCATATATCCCACCAGAGAAATGATTTCTCACAGAAGCTATCCAGGACTCTGGTAAACAATCACAACTTCATAGCATATGAGGATTTGAATATAGAGAATATGCTTAATAACCATAAGATGGCTAAAAGCATAGCAGATGCATCCTGGGGTGAACTTATTGAAAACACTATGTACAAGGCTGAGAGGGCCGGTAAATACTGTGTAAAGGTAAACCCCAAGAATACATCCAAGATGTGCTCTTATTGCGGCAGTATAATAGGGGAACAGACCCTTGATGACAGGGAGTACCATTGCATTAATTGTGGCTTATCTATAGACAGGGATGACAATGCTGCAATCAATGTGCTCCATGCAGGGTTCAAGAAGATATTCAATAACTTTATTATAGTAAAGCCCAAGAAGATAAGGCATAAGAAGAGAAAGATACCAACGGACTGTGGGGAATGTATGCCCGTGGAGGGGAAAACTATACCTGATAAGGCAAGCTTTTCTGTAGAAGCGGGAAGCTCCTATCTTTAGAGAGGGGAGGATGTCACCGGTAATGTATAAAAGAACTTTCTTTAGACGAATATACTTATTCATGAGTTTATGCTCAGGTTCTTTCCTGTTGAACAGAAAAGAAATGTCTCCTTTATATTCATCCAGTATATACTTTTCAAGTTCTGCATTCCTGTTTAGTCTTTCTATCCAGATATCTTTCGGATCTATAGGTGTCATAATATTGTTAGTAGCTAAGAATATATATAGATATTAATTTATAAACTTTATAAATTAAAATAGATATTTATTTATACATTTAAGTTATTAATCGATCATGGAAGAATATCCCACACCGGTAAGAATAATAATTCTGCTGAAGAAAAATAAATACATGTCACTTGAAGACCTCTCCACAAGTCTTGAAATAACAAAAATGGCGGTCCTGAATCATATTAAAGTACTGGAGCAGAATGGTTCTGTTGCAAGAAAAACTGTGAAAAAAAATGTAGGTAGACCTTCCTATATATTTTATGCAACAGAGAATGCGGACAGAAATCTCGGAAGTGTTTCAGATGCCATGCTGGATGATTTTATGAATTATTTGAAAATAACAGGCAATGACAAAATAATTGAAGAATTTTTAAAGGATCGATATTCAAAGGTTAAATCAGAGTATGTAGAGAATATGGTAGGAAAAGACCTTGATGCGAGAGTGAAGAAACTCGCACTGCTTAGACAGGCATCGGGTTATTACCCTGAATTAAAAAAATCTCAGGAAAACTATGAACTGGTAGAGTATAACTGCCCAATACTTGCCATATCAAAACATTTCGGTATTGCATGTTCCATGGAAACAGGTATGTTTGAAAATGTTCTCGACGCTGGAGTAAAATCTACACACAGGCAAGTGAATGGCTACGGTGCATGCAGGTTCCTCATATCAGAGGGTAACGGGGAGCATGATCATGACTGATTATTAAGTAGTTCAATGCCAATTTCATCCAGATCTTTTCCGCATATTCCTGAAAGTTCACTATAAAGCTTTTTTATTCTTTCAGCAGGTTCAATGAGTCCCTGAAGTCTGTATCTTTCAACGGTTTCATCCAGTGTAACAATTTTTTTGCCAGAGACGAGGTTATCTGCCTGTGCCACTATCTTTTCTTCCAGTGTTTCCGGCACATAATTCCTGTCAGGCAGCCCCAGTGCTTTTGCCTCCTCCGGAAGTATTCCAGCCCCTGTGTGCCTTTCAACAATTCTTACAACTGATTCGTCTATATTTTTATCCCGCAGGATGTCTGCACCGGCAATGGCATGGGTAATCCCGTTGGTTTTAGTCCTGCCTATATCATGGAGCAGGGACCCGGCAACAATGATCTTCATATCAGCATTTGCATATTTGCCTATTGCCACTGAAAGTGTATAAACGGTTGTTACATGGGAAATTATTCTCTCATCCGCGCCTGACTCGTATAAAAGTTTCATTGATTGCTGTTCATCAGGAATGAATTTTACCATCTTTCCATGGTCCATGGGAACAACATTCATTTTTCCCTCGTATGTTCTTTTCAGTTCACTACCATTATAAAAACGATCTAGAAATATGGCAAGTGCTGAGACCTCACTATGTGGCTGGTTCGATATGGCTATATTAAAATCAGCAATGTTGTATGCGTCTATGGGAACTTTCTCAGCTCCCACCAGTACAATCATATTTTTTCCTTCTACTGCCTTCCTTATGGTCTCTATACGGTCATCGACATTTACGCCGTACATTGAAAGATTTACCTTTATGCCGTTGAAATCTCTGAATTCTTTTTTCCAGCTTATGCCCGATTTAATTGAAAAATTTCCGCCAAAATTTTCTGTTACTTTGTTTACTGTGCTTTCCAGTGTGTCGTCTTTTTCATCTACAAGTATCCTGTCTGCTCCGAATGCCCGGGCTACCAGAGCCACATGAGTTGTTATCCTCTTATCCCTGAAGGGCCTGTGACCTATTCTTATTACTGTAATCATGCGCCGTTTTCCATCTCTATTCTGTAACCTTTTATGATAAGTACAGATGACCTGCTCACTATACCCTTGAGAAGTGTCTGGGAAATGCCCAGTGAATCTGCAACATCACCCACAAAAACACCGCCGTTGGTCATCATTGCCTTTATTTTATCCTCATATTCCTGAAGTTGTTCGTCGTTCAGGGTTGTGGCATATATAATATCGGAAAGGTCTGCCATTGAACCGATTAAATTTATCTGAACATTTGTATAATAAGTATGGTATGCTTTCTCCGGACCCTTATCTCCTGTAATCCACTGACTTTCTATCATCCTGATTTTATCAAGATAATGGAGGGATTTTTTACCTTCAGTGCCATATTTTTCGTCAATCTGGGGCATTGTAACCCATCCCGTAGAAAGGTCTAGGAGCAGTTTTCTTTTAACGTCGGTATCGGCAGCATGAAACATTGTAACAAGCTCTCCGACATCATTTATGACTTTAATCCTATTAACCATTCTATACCTTATCACTCAATAAAATATAATAATTTCTAAGAGCAAAGAAAAACTTAATGTATAATCTATATATCAGCATTTGTGAAGAATTACAGCGGGCACATCATATTTGAGGATAATTTCCAGTGGAAAGACCTTGAAAAGTATTTTCCGGATATATGGGAAATCGTGGAAAGCGAATCGAAGCTCAATGTTGAAGAAAAACAGTATGATGATATATTGCTTGAACTCAATATGGAAGAAATAAGGAAAAATAGAAAACCATTCGGGTACAGGAGGGAGAATACAAGATTTAAAATGATTTTTCCCCAGGATAAGAAAGAACTGACCATATATAGAAATATCATATCGGAAGAGATAGAGGAACTCACAGAAAAAGTGGCACATGAGATTAGAAACAAGAAAATCAAGTACTCATTGGAATATGACAAGCTCCTATCAATAAAATTAAAGAAGAAATAAATTCATTTGAAGTATAAAAAATATAAATGCCACCAGGTAGAATAGCATCCTTGAAATTTCTCCGATGCTGCCGATCAAATCTCCATTCAGCCCGTTATACTGTTTATTCATGCCTGTTTTTATTGCATATGCCATAATGATTACGCCAGAAGCTATGGCTATATTGTACAGGTTGAATAATGCTATTAAAATTAAAGGGATTAAATTTATCCACAAGGAACCGGGCCCGACCATAGACATAAACATGCTTCCGATTCCCTCCCCGAATGGCTTTGAAGCGTACATAGAAATAAGCGTTGCATACTTTGATACCATTTCACCGGATATTATAACCATGAATCCGGATAAGGGACTGAAGAATGTCAGAAATGCGATTGCTGGTACATAAATAATGAAAACCATGGCGATTCCTCCAGATCCTGTATATTTATCCTTTATTACCCTCTGTTTGGCATCTGTGCCCCTTACCATAAAAGAGTCACCGAAATCCATAACGGCATCGAAATGATTGAATCCATAAATAATGACGAGAATAGAAATTGCAGAGGCCGAGGCAATAATCGGGCTGTAGGGTCTTAAAAGAAGATATGGTATACCGGAGATTAATCCGGTAATAAGTCCGGTAATGGTAAAGAAAAACATTGTATTTTTACTGATTTCATGTTTTCCCCTGATAGGGATTAAGGTAAAAAACGAAATTGCAGATAAAAATCCTTCAATATATCTATTCATGTGTGCTTCCTTTTACAATCTGGTATTTGCCTTCCCTGAACTCTCTGTTCAGTCTTATATATTCCAGTGAATTGAGGTATGCCATTGTAAGATATTTTTCACCCTCACGCTTGACCTTCCCCGGAATTCCAGCAATCATGCAGTTCCCGCTGGACTCAAAATTTTCAGGTATTACAGTGCCTGCGGCCACCACTGTACCTGATTTCAGATGCGCATTGTTGAGTACTATAGCGCCCATGCCTATGAGTACTGTGTCTTCTACAACCGCACCGTGCACAATAGCATTATGCCCGATGGAGACATTTTTACCGATTTTTGTGCTGTATTCAAGATTAACGTGTATTGTGGCGTTATCCTGTATGTTGGTATTGTCACCTATTGTTATACTGTTCTCATCTCCCCGGATTACAGCTGAATCCATTATGGTAACGTTGTCACCGATAGTTACATCCCCTATGGCAACCGCAGTATCAGCCATATAGACCCCTTCACCTATTTTAATCATAATTTGTAATAATGCATGAATACATAGACTTTATGCCGGCATTTCCGGTTAAGCTTCTGAATCAGAATTTATTGCCGGTATCAATGTGTTGCACTTTATTTCTATATAATTTTCACATATCTTAATTTGCCGGGTTCTTCAGTATTTCATGAAGTATGATTATACTCCGTATGCTATCAGAATATATCGGAAAATGAAAAACTTCGAATTTTATCGATAACGTGTGCATATTTTCATGAAAAGTTAAAGTTTTATATGATATAATCAATTATATAATGGATAAAGATGAAGAAGGTCGTTATTGTTGGAGCCGGTGCAGGTGGTGGGCTCGTGGCAGGCAAGCTTAGAAGCAAGACGAAAAGGGACGAAGTTGAGATAACAGTAATAGATTCCTATGGAATAACAGAATTTCAGCCATCGTATCCTATGATATCCATTGGCCTCAAAAAACCTTCAGATATAGGAGTAGGGTTTGAAAATTTCAGTAAAACCGGTTTAAAGCCGGTTAAAGCTAGGGTATTAAGTGTGAACGGCGATGAAAGAATTGTTAAGACAGATAAGGGAGATGTTCCCTATGACGTGCTTGTGCTTTCTCCGGGTGCCAAGATAGAAAATGATAAACTTCCAAGATCAGAAAGTATAGGGCACTTCTGGGACATGGAAAATTCACTCGAACTTAGGAAGAAGCTGATTAATATGAAGGAGGGAAAAATAGTGCTCGGTGTATCAAGCAGAATATATAAATGCCCTCCGGTACCGTGGGAAATGGCAATGCTGTTAAATGATATGTATACCAATATGGGAATAAGAAATAAAGTAGAGATTAAGGTTGTCCACTGGGCAAGCAAACCCATGGCAATGTTCGGTCCGGTAATTTCGGACCCGGTAACAGATTGGGTTGATGAGGCAAATATTGAAGGAAATTATGGTTTCGAGGTTGAAAGGATAGATGCAGATCAGAAGAAGATCATATCGACAAAGGGCGAAGAAGAAAAATATGATCTGGCTATAATGGCTCCACCGCATGCCGTGCCTGATTTCGTAACTAACAGTGAGAACCTGATCAGTGATAAGGGATGGCTCGATTCCAGTGCCACAAACTTCAGGCCAAAAAAATACGACGACATATACAGCTTAGGCGACGCGGTTGCACCAACACTGGGACTGGGAATGGCCGGCGTTTTTGCCCACTTCCAGGCCGACAGTGTTGTATCATTCGTTCTAAATGATATAGAAGGCATATATCCACCATTTCCTTACAATAAGGTCGGGCTCTGTGTATCTGATATGGGAAGTACTGGATGGATATCATACTGCGACTTTGCAGGCGTAATGAAAAATAAGAATATTCCATTTCCGGATTGCGGAGTTATCGGAAGTGGTTCACTGTTCAAGCTTGCCCATTCTATATATGAAAAATATTTTTTGGGTGCAATTTATGGAGGGTGGATAAAATGAAGGATGATGAGCTTATAGGGAAAATAAAGGATCTTGAACCTACTATTGATGCAATCAAAAAGCTTCAGGAAAACGGAATTATATCAGTACTGGAATCCTTGGGAGATCAGGCCGATCTGATATTGAACTACGGCAGCACCATGGAGACACTGGGCACGATTTCACTCCTATTCCGGATGCTGGGAATTGCTAACATTTCCATTGGGAAATTGAATCAGGAAAAACTGATCAAAGACGCGCAAGAAATCGATTGGGGGGAACTGTTCAATATCTTATTTAGCATTCTGAGGTTTATTGCTAATGATGCCCGGAATATTCCTAAGCCTGCAGGAAAACAGAAGTTAAAGGATGCCATCGGTGAATTGAGAAGCCCGGAAACTGAATATTTAATCGCACTTATGTCTGATATAAGCTCTCTTCTAATGAAAAAGGATGAATGATATGATATTTATTATTTTATCATAATGCATTGAACCGAAAATACATGGAAATTAATCTATCATAGACTACAGTGCCGCGACTACTGAAAAACAGATAATGAACTCAGGGGTGTAACCGGGAAAACATTTTGATTTTATTTCATACCCATGGCATGACTATAAAATTTCATTGTTGCGTTTCAAACTGAAAAGATTTTTAAACGTATAGTCAATACATTAAAGAGGATGAATGGAAAGCTATACTGTTAATGACCTTGCACCGGTGACGAGGCAGATTAGAAGAGAAATTATAAAAATGGTTTATGCTGCCAAGAGCGGGCATCCCGGAGGCTCACTGAGCATTACCGATGTGCTTGCAGCACTTTATTTTAAAGAAATGAATATCAATCCAGAAAAACCCGATGACCCGGATAGGGACATACTTGTTATGAGCAAGGGGCATGCTTCTCCGGCCCTTTATGCAACACTTGCTCTCCGTGGATATTTTCCTGTTGAACTTCTAAGTGGTTTCAGATCTATAAATTCAAAATTTGAAGGGCATGTCCACAGGGGAATTCCCGGCGTTGAATCTTCCACCGGGTCTCTGGGCCAGGGACTTGGAGTTGCAATCGGTTTTGCCCTTGCTTCAAAGCTTGATGGTAAAAGTAACAGGATATACGCTATACTGGGAGATGGGGAAATGGATGAGGGAAATGTATGGGAATCCCTGCTAGCAGGTTCAAAGTATCATCTTGGGAATATTACAGCAATACTTGACAGAAACCGTATTCAGCTGGATGGATTTACAGAGGATATAATGCCACTTGGAAATGTGGCTGAGAAGGTGGCACCTTTCGGATGGGATGTTATTACCATAGACGGAAACAGCCTCAACGAAGTGGTAAGTGCCCTGGAACAGGCAAAGAAGCCCAGGGACAGGCCAATGTTCATAGTGGCAAATACAGTAAAGGGAAAGGGTGTAAGCTACATGGAAAATAATCCCAAATATCATGGATCTCCTCCGGCAAATGAGGAGGAGTACAGGCAGGCATTGAAGGAATTAGAGGAGGTGCAGTAATGCAGAAACTGGAGAAGATGGAGAGTCTCAGAGAAGCCTATGGAAATGAACTGGCTGCCCTGGGAGAAAAAAATAAGGAAATAGTTGTACTCGATGCTGACCTATCATCATCCACAAAAACAGGAATATTCGGCAAGAGATTTCCTGATAGATTCTACAATATGGGCATATCTGAGCAGTCTATGGTTTCAACTGCAGCCGGGCTATCATTATCTGGAAAAACTGTATTTGCATCAACCTTTGCCGTATTTCTTACAAATACATATAATGTGATAAGGCAGTCCATATGCTACAATGAGGCACCGGTAAACCTTGTTGTAACACATTCAGGAATTACTGTGGGAGAAGATGGCCCCACACACCAGATTCTTGAGGATGTAGGAATAATGTCAGGTCTTCCTAATATGAAAGTAATTGTTCCGGTTGATTCCGCTGAAACCATAAGCGTTACCGATTATCTTGCAGAAAAGAAAACATCACCTTATTATGTCAGGCTTACAAGGGAGAAATTCCCGGTGCTGAACGAAAATAATTATGAATTCAAAGAGGGTAAATCTGTTACATTCAGGGATGGTTCCGATATAACCATAATGGGATACGGAATAATGGTTTCTTTTGCGCTAAAGGCCGCTGAGATTCTTAAAGGGAAAGGCATAGACGCAAGAGTGGTAAATATGTCATCGATCAAGCCACTGGACCGGCCAGCCATAGTAAAGGCAGCAAAAGAAACGGGAAAGATCGTAACAGCCGAAGAGCATTCTATATTCAACGGTCTCGGGTCAAGGGTAGCAGAAGTTACCGGGGAAGAGTATCCTGTTCCTGTTATGAGAATCGGCATGCCGGATATATTCGGAAAAAGTGGAAAAGGTATGGAATTATTTGATTATTTTCATATAGGGGTGAATGATATAGTAGAGAAAACAGACAAGTTCTTCAGGAGGGATTATGCATGAAAATATTTATAGATACTGCAAATATTGATGAAATAAGGGAAGCGAATGATTTTGGTCTCATAGATGGAGTCACAACAAACCCATCACTCATGATGAAGGCTGCCAAGGGTGGAAAAAGTTTTAAGGATATTGCTACAGAAATACTGAGGACGGTGAATGGTCCGGTGAGCCTTGAAGTGGTTGCAGAAGATGCAGACAAGATGGTGGAACAGGCGCTCAAATTGCACGCACTGGGAAGCAATGCCGTTATAAAAATACCCATGACTCTCCAGGGATTGAAGGCAATGAAAGTTTTGAGGGAAAAGGAGATAAAGGTCAACACAACACTCATATTCAATGCAATACAGGCCCTTCTGGCAGCAAGAAATGGAGCAGCATTTGTCTCTCCATTTGTTGGAAGGCTGGATGACATAGGGGAGGATGGTATGGCCATAATAGACCAGATTAAAACTGAATTCACAAATTATGGATACAAAACAGAGGTACTTGTTGCCTCAATCAGAAACCCAGTACATGTCCTCAGGTCGGCTCTTATGGGAGCTGATGCCGTAACCATTCCCTGTGATGTTATAAAGAAGCTGGCAATGCATCCAAAAACAGATGAGGGGCTGAACAGGTTTCTGGAAGACTGGAAAAAGGTTTCTCCGGATGGATCCCTGCCATTATAATTTTATATATTTTAAAAATTTACGGTACATTTTCATGAACCAGGTATTTTCTTGATACGCCAGAATAGATCAAACCAACTATTACCCAGGCAATAAAGCTTACGGATGCTATAATGACAATCCTATCAATGCTTATGAAACTACCATAGAAAACGAAGGCAAGTATAACAATTGAAATCGCCGGGATGATCACATCCATTACAGTATTGAGTTTCAGTTTCATTTTGCGTACTATGCCTGCTAATGATGCATTTGCAAACATGTGTACAAGAAGAGCGCTGAGTGTTGCGGCTATGCCGGTATAAAGGAATGCATTGAAGCCCCCAAGGGAAACAACTGATATGGATCCGATTGCAAAGGCAATATGCGGTGTCCATTAGCAGTCAAAACCCCTGCAGGTGCAGAACCTGCCACTCCTTGGAATATTACATTGTACATTATAAATGAATCCTTTTTAAACCAGTTTTCATGATTGTATATAATAATCAATTATATACGTTTGTCCAAAATATTTAAAATATTAATGATATTTTTCTTGCAATTATAGGTATTTACCATTAAAATTAACGGATTTTGTAAAAATAAGCATAAAAAATTAATATAATCTTGTAGTTTCAAGATTTTTCATTGAAATTGCCTCGACTCCGAATTTTGTATGTATCAGCCTTGCAAAATCATAGCATTTGTTTCCATCACCGTGGTTGATAAGTATCCTCTGGGGTTTCGGCTGCATGCCCCCTATAAAGTTCAGCAGTTCCCTCTTGGTAGAATGCCCTGAGAATCCTTCAGCATTTTCCACAGCCATGTTGATCTCGAATTTTGTAGATTTGCCTGCATCTGAAAGTGTTATGCTGGTTGCACCGGATTGTATTCTTCTTCCCAGTGTTCCGTCTGCCTGGTAACCCACGAATGCAAGCGTATTCTTGCTATCGGGTGCAAGCGTTTTAAAGTATTCAAGAACAGGGCCACCGTTCATCATGCCTGCGGTGGCAAGTATTACCTTGCTCTCTGGAGAATCACATATATCTATTCTCTGGCTTCTGGTTTCCACACTGGTGAATATGGGACTCAGAAAAGGATTTGCACGTTTTATCATAATCTGGTCCCTCAAATCCCTGTTCAGGAATTCCGGATATGCCGCATGTATGGCAGTCGCCTCCATGATCATCCCATCAAGGTAAACCTTAGTGTTCTCCGGAATCATTTTATTTCTGTATGCATCCTCCAGCACGAGCATAACCTCCTGGCTTCTTCCAACAGCGAATACAGGAACAAGCACAGAACCCCCGCGATCAAATGTCCTGTTTACCACATCTATGAGGGTATTTGTTGCCTCATTCCTGGTGTAAGAGTAATCGTCCCTTCCGGCGTATGTGGATTCCAGCATGAGTGTTTCTACCCTGGGAAAACGGTTTACAGCGGGATTGAACAACCATGTTTTTTCATATTTCTGATCGCCACTCAATACAACATTATATAATCCCTCGCCAATATGCAGATGCACTGCAGCCGAACCCAGTATATGCCCGGCATTGTAAAATGTGAGCCTTATATCAGGAGCAATATCCGCAGTTTCGTTGTATTTTAATGCTATTGAATGCTTGAGTTCATCTCTGACATGCTTCGATTCATAGGAAAGCTTATGGTTTTCACTGTGTGATACCTTCAGATAATCATTCTGCAGCAATGCTGCGAGGTCCCTGGTCGGTGCTGTGGAATATACCGGCCCGTTATATCCATATTTGAAAAGCAACGGAAGCAAACCCGAATGGTCAAGATGGGCATGCGTGAGAACAACTGCATCCAGCGAAGTGAATGGTTGAATTTCTGGTGCATAAAGATACGGAGCCTCTTCCCATGGATGTTCCGGGTCGCTTATATTTATCATGCCGCAATCAACAAGAACCTTTGAATTATTAGTTGATATCAGTGTTGCGCTCCTGCCCACCTCCCTGTGGCCGCCCAGGGCGGTTATCCTGATCCATGTCTCACCGGGCATAAGGGGGGTTGTGAGCTTGATACCCAGATTATGCAGGAATTCCTTTCTTTCCTTCTTTACATCACGTAAATATTCTCTGACCTCTTTAACGGTCCTTGAGTACATTGGGGGTGCCCTTACTATTCTGGGGGACCAGTTAGTTTCGGCCTTTATGGCCTTGATAATTTCAGGATTTGCAATGGTTGGCTCATCAACTTCAATTACAGCCTCACCGGTATCGGGCTCAAAATAAATATCCTGTAGACCCGCGTCACCGGGAATGATTTCCCTGATCTTTTTATCCGCATCCTCCTCGCCGGACATTATGCTGGGATCCGGCCTGATGGCAATCCTCCTTCTCAGCTCCTGGGCAATCTGCCTTGCCAGATCGTCCCTGTCTGAGAATAAATTCTGATCCTTTGTATAAACTACTATTGTAGATCCTTCGTAATCTATCTCCGTAATCTTGTTATCCGGATAAAGCCTGTCAAAAATAGACCGAGCTTCGCTTAAATAATCTCGAAAAGACATATTATAACACCTTGAATATGAAAAAATAAATTTATAAAGTTAGTTTTAATTTTTTAATTCTGGACAGTATATCGTCCTCGGAAAGGTAATTGAATCCTTTTTCAGGATCTATGACACCTATCTGGAGCATGTTTCCTGATGCTGAATCCCTCTGCTTTGCGACGCTTATTGCCTTCACTGCAAGGTTAATGGCATCATCAAGATTCATATTAGGCTGGTATTCTGCCTCAAGCACACCATAAACAAATGGAGATCCGGATCCTGTACTTGCATATTCATCCTCTACAGAACCACCTGCTGCATCTATAGAGAAAATATGGGGCTTTTTGTCATATCCGCCAACCAGCAACTGGACCATGTATGGATAGTACTTTGACTGGTTAAGCATATTGGATAGAAGTGTTGCAGCTGCCTCTATGGGCATGTTAATTTTTCTCTGTACCCTGTAAAGCTCCATTTCTGCCCTCATATATCTTACCAGTGTCTGGGCATCCCCCACAAGGCCGGCTATTGTCATTCCGGCATATGTGTCTATTTTATAGAGTTTCTGAGCATTTTTATTTGAAATGAAATTGCCCATGGTTGCCCTGCTGTCGGTTCCCATAATAACGTAATTGCCT
>JAKAAK010000062.1 GCA_021797025.1 Thermoplasmata archaeon | reverse complement strand
ACGTCATGGATAATCACATCACAGTTGAGGAGGCGGTGCCTGGCAAACGATCAAGGATATTCAATATATACGTGAAGCAAAACGGCAACGGGATTTTCAGATTGTGGTGCGAGCAGGATAACTCATATGATTGCTGGCACGTCAAGGAAGCCTGGGGATATCCTCAAGTTCAAAAAATGATGACCCAGTACAAGGGAAGAGTAAAAATATGTCCTGTCTGCGGCTATGAGAATCCTGAAAATGCAAAGTATTGCATGGAGTGCGGGGCGAAGCTGGAATGAGTGAAAAAGAAACAAATTCCGATTCTATCCAATATGCCACTGTTGAAAATGCAAAAAAATGCATTGATAATGCAGATAGACTTTATGATGATGCATTAAAAACAAGTCCTCCCACAAAAGCAGCTCTTATTGAGTTATCAATAGAAGAGCTTGCAAAAGGATTGATGGTATTATATAAAACGCCGGAATTTGAGGAGATTGGCCTTAAAGCCGACTTTGTAGATGCAGGCAAGATTTTAGAAGATTTAGATGGGACCAACTTTATAAAGACCATAGATGATTTTAAAATCGGTGATTTTACAAAACGCTTCCACCCAGAGAAACTTAAATTCATTGAAGCAATAGTAAAGTTATCTCAACAATTTTTTGTAACATACAGAACCCAGATGGAACAATTAATTAATACATTTGGAAACAATTTCGGTCAATATTTCTCAAAATCATTTGCAGAACCAATGAAAATAACAGAAGAGGAACTTTCCAATTTGGCTGATTCAAAAATTTCCGATTTGGACGATATCAAGAATGACGGTTTTTATGTTAATTTTCAAGACGGTAAAGTTATTGAACCTAAAAATGTTCCATTGTCATTTAAGAAACTTTCTAGAATATTCAGCTTCATGCGAATGCTGATACAAAATATAATCATTTTAATCGAAGGAGCTGATATATTAGATTATAATCCCCAGATGAAAAGTCTGGTTAATAAATTAGTTGGCACTCTCCCATCAAATTCCAGCAAAGATAGAGCACAAAATAATATAGTCATATGTTCAGCGTGCAAGCATAAAAATCCCGAGGGTGCGAAATTATGTATGGAGTGCGGGGCGAAGCTGGAATGATAACCGCTAACTCCAACGATAAACAGAAACCTTTAGTTTTGTATCCACTGTCCGTGGTACCGTCACTAAAATCTTTAGATAATCAAGTTATCTTTAATGCTTGGCAAAAGGATAATGTTTTTAGTAATGTTCAGGAAATTGAGGAGCGACGTATAAAAAATTATTATTCCATTATTGTCGATTCTCTTGATAATGGATACGTTAATGGTAGATTTGTAAAATTAAAAACAGATAGCATTGAAACAATAAATAAAATCACTAAAGATGAGGACTTGGAAGTTATTGGCGACGATAAGTATATAGAGGCAAATTCATACTTTATATGGGATACAAAAAATAATATTATGTTGGCACAGTGGAATAAAGATTCATTAAATGTTTTAACTAAAAAAGCTGGTACTATTTTAACTAACCTTCTTAAAAAATATAATATAAGAACTGTTGATGTAAGACTGGAGCCAATCCCTTCACCACAATTGATTATTGATATAATTAAAAACAATGGAAGAGTATACAAATATTTTTTGAAATTCAATCATATTAATAAACCCTATTTTGAAAGGGTCGGAGGAGATTCAGGCATAACAGACACCCTTATATGGGATATAGCAAATCAGGGGTCTTTGGATCTGTCTTTAAACATAAAATTAGTAAATCCAATTACTCTAACTCAATCTTTTTTTAATAAACTTAAAAATATAGCAATGAAAAATAGGAAAATTCAGGAGAGATTTGGTGTTTATACTGATGAGGGAAATTTTGATTTACTAGGCGACAAATATGTTTATTACACAGAATATGTTGATATTGGAAAGGATTTAGCAGAGTACAGAAAAAACGTATATAATGTCACAAATGCTATATATTCTTCTCAGATGGATGCTATCCTACGTATGATAAAGGTTCCCAATACACCTGACATAGAAGATGACCCTTAAGTATGTGGGTCTAATATTTTGTTCCTTGTTATTTTAAAGACTTTAAAAGTTCTATCTATAAGAATCGCCATGAATCCAATTGTCAAAAATATTAAAGTAATAGTTATCCCGTTAAATATTGAATAATATTGCGTATTAAATAATAAATAATTAACAATTGCCAGTAATAGACTTAATAGTTCAATAAACATGGTAATCTTGAATGTTGTTGTAAAATTTTCAAATGCTTTTGTTTTTAGAAAATCTTTTTCAATATTAGGCAAAAAGGCACTTATAACGGCAAAAGCGGTAAATGTTAATCCTAGCAATGTAGCTGAAATTGTGGAAAAATAAAGTATTGCACTCCTTCCTAAGGAAGAGATATCATTACTGAAATAAAATATAAAAATAGCTGACATAATAAGAAATACTAATGCGCTTTTTACTGTTCCATCCCATACACCCAGCCTTATTTTCTTCATATTTTCACATTTCTCTATTAAATCTATTTTCTCCATTTCTTTAAGTTAAATGTAATGATATTATACGGTAACTTAAAGTTATCTTTATCTTTATTTGTATAACTTAATTATAACATAATAATCAAATATACTTTATGGAACTTTACGGATTTAACCTCCTGTCCAATAGGGCATAAAGTGTCTGGTAAATAGTCTGATCAAAGTTTTCTGAAAAATACCTCAACAACAATCTAAGTGTCGTCTTTTCCGGGAATATTGTTAAAACGAGATTCCCGTATATTTCATCATCGCTGAATATTTTTCTAAATGTAGAAGGTGAAATATTTTTAATTTCTTCAAAAGTTTCCTCTGGTTCTTTATCAAAATTCGTTTCTGGTAAATCTGGTATAGAATCTTTCCACATTTTAAGATATTCTATTATTTCATCCCATATCCCACCGTTGCCCAAATAGTAAAATAATTGCTTTCCGTATTGAAGCTCCGTTTTAACATTATAACTTTCTTGTATCTTGTCTAATTCTTCACTGTAATATTTCTTATTTTTATTCAGATCTGGGTCTATAAAATAGAATATCCCAGTTAAATTATCCTCACCGTATGCTTTCATCATGGCATTTACTTTATTTTCAAAATTTCTAATTTGGCCAGCTTTTTTTGTAGAATCGTGATCATCTCTTATTTTTTGTTCAATAAAATAGACTTTTCCGTCTTTTCTGAAACACTGGTCTATATCAAGGTCCTTATCATTTAATTTATATCTGCTAGGTAATAGTTCATAATCCATAATCTCAAGATATCTCCTTATAAGAACTTCAAAAGCATTCCCCATTCTAATTTCGTGGGATTGTAGTAAATTCTGCAATATCTTTGCACGTGGTTTTGTGGGTCGGAATAATCCCAAATATCTATTCGGATGTTCTGCAATATTTTCAAGTAGCTTGCTTTTAGACTTCTCAAATATTTCTTCATTCAATGTTTTTTCAAAATATTCATATTTCATTATTACCAAGTAAATCACCGTTTGTTATCTCATTTCTTAATTCGTTTATGCTCTTCAGTTTATTATCTCTCTTAATATACCAGAAAGTCCAACCATTAAATGCGGCCCTGTTTAATATCATGGCACTGATTTTATGGATAGACCCATATTGGTTATCGTATTTTATTGTGCCATTGGCCAGTACTTCTGCCTTAAATTTTCCATCAGCTGAATACAGAAATTCACCAGGGAAGATTAATTTATTTTCTATTAAGCTTCCAAAGGGTAATTTTTTAGGCTTAACGTCCACAGGGTATTCAAGTAAACTCTGCTGATAGGAAACTATGCCATTCAGTCTTTCTTTGATTACATTATAATATGTTTCATCCTTTTCAATACCAATATAATGTCTTTTTAATTCCTTTGAAACTGCCAATGTCGTCCCTGTTCCCGCAAATGGATCAAGGATAACATCTCCTGGATTTGATGTGGAAATTAAAACCCTGTACAATAGAGCTTCTGGTTTCTGTGTTGGATGGGCCTTTGTACCATTTATTTTAATTCTTTCCTTTCCGGCGCATATAGGTATATACCAGTCGCTTCTCATCTGGCGATCATCATTATAGGTTTTCATTGTTTTATAATGAAATGTGTATCTGGAGGATTTAGTTTTAGAGGCCCATATTAATGTCTCCTGTGCATTGTTAAAACGAGTTCCTTTAAAGTTTGGCATTGGATTTGTTTTAATCCACTCAACATTGTTTAATATCCAGAACCCGAGGTCCTGCATTATTTTTCCTACCCTGAATATGTTATGGTATGTACCTATTACCCATATACTTCCATCATCCTTCAAAATCCTGCGGCATTCCGTAAGCCATTTAGTAGAAAAATTATCATACTCCTGGAATGACTTGAATTTATCCCATTCTTCACTGACTCCGTTTACCTTTGTTTCATTTGGTCTGTACAAGTCGTTCTCCAATTGAAGGTTATATGGTGGATCTGCGAAGATCAAGTCTATGGATTTGTCAGGGATTTGCTTCATGATCTCTATAGCATCCCCCAATACCACTTTATCAATTAAATCATTAACCCTTATGATATTACCTTTGTACTCAGAGCTATTATTTTCAATCATAATATTCCAACCCCTAAAATTTATCTCATTTATTGATTAAAGAATGTATCAATAACTTGTTAATATAATATTTGATTATGTGATATATACCGTAGTAAAAAGATATTCTTGGATCCCAAATGATTAACATCCATTATCAATATAAATCCCCGTATTTGTAAATACAGGGAATTAATCAGCTTCTTATGATGCCAAATCTGATCTCCCTTTAATTCTATAGTGCTATAAAAATGTAGTGTTATCACTCTTATCCTAATTCGTAGTTTCTCAGTACAATAGAGGAGTAATAGCATACTATTGAATATCACATCCATTAATGTACAATGCTTTAATTTTTAAATGAGTTTCTTGTACCTTGCAAAAATAGTAAGTGATATTATAGAATATTGTTTATATAGGGTCTTCATCTGTCCTTGATAAGTCCTTTATGCGGTTGATTCCATCCAGGTCATTCATTATATTATATACTGTTTCTGGGACATCCGGCTTCCAGTCTCCGCCGTTCAATATTTTTTGCCTGATTTTTGTACCAGACCAGGATGCCCTGTTCATCATAGGCATGGAAAGGACTTCATACTGTTTTTCATAGAAGAGGCGCCGCACCAGAGGATTATTAGTATAAACCCTGTGGAATGGAGGTGTAAGTGATTCAACATGTGCAACCCACATGGGATTTGAATTGACATCCTCTATTGGAACTATGTAATAATTTGATATACCACTGTTCTCTAGGGTATTTAATATCATGAGATAACGCTCACCGGCAGTAAATGGATTCATTATTGTATGTGAGAGCTGTGCACTGCCTATGCCTATAACCACATAATCATTATGCTCCAGTATATGTTTTATTATGGCAAGATGCCCGTTATGAAATGGCTGGAATCTGCCTATGATAAAAGCCTTCATTTAACCTTTATTATGAGTTTATAGATAAATCTTTACGTAGAAAGTAGTGAGGATAAAGAGAACATATACCAGAAATATTAAGAGAATAAAATAATTATCCTTATTGTATAATTTCTCGAATATTTCAAGGCTGGCTTCAAATTTTGGTATGAATCCTATGGGAATGCCGTCTTTCAAATTTAATATATTGAGGTCCCCATTTAATTCAATTTCCATGGTTGCATAATTATATAACGTTTATAAAGCTATGGTAAAACTACCAATTACTATATATTTATACAATCCTCATAATCTTCGTTTTCAGCTGCATTCAGTCTATCTAATAAATCTTTATTTCTATCTGATTTGCCACATAATTCTTGGAGGTTTTTTATAAAATCTTCATTATTAAGACCTAGTATATTTTTGGCACAGAGGTCTATGCACCTGTGTTCTATTTCTTGATTTAAATCACAATTTATTTTAGAAATATCTGAAGCAAGATCAGCATATTGATCAGAAAGAGATATTATTGGCATTTTATCTATAATCAATTCCTTAATTTTTTTAATATTATTTTGACATCCTATTCTTTTCCACTCCGGTTTTATTCTATCCATTTTAACTTTTTTACTTATTGAATGGCATAATTCATGCACTATGATGAATCTTACTAGATTCTCGGAGAAATTAGCGATTTCTTGCATGTCAATTTCTAAATATGATACTAAAAGATGATCAGGAATACTTATATATCCGCTTGAGTGGGCTATATTCGGAGAGTTATAATTTGTGTCAATAAGCACAAAATAATCTAATTCCAGTTCTTGCTTTGAGGTACATTTGCTTTGAAGCTTTTCTACAGCTTCTTCGATATAAGCCTTAATTTGATTTTTGTTATATGGCATAAATTGACTATGACATACAGATATATTACTTTAGTACTAAGGATTGTATTCTTTATCTAACTTACCGTTTATAATATATGCATATTTTAATAATTATAATTTTCAATCTTTTTCATTACAACTATATGCTCATTGAGCATTGTATTCATGGTTTCGCCGGCAACATTTGTGGGACTATTCTTTACCGGCATTCTCTTATTTGGTATTTCCCTAAAAGTTAGTTACATAATTCAATATTCCTCCCCTAATTTATTGTACTCATTGTAGAAATATACCTTTATTATCATTTCCTCTAGTATAGTCTCAGGCTGTCCAATCCTTATGGTCTAACTGAATGATGTCTTAATTCCATAAAAATACATTATCAGTATTTAAAAAATACTCAACAGTGGAGAAAGCTTTGGAATCAGTAATAGTGGAATCATACATCAACGGTGTATCAACAAGGTCAGTTAACAATGTAATAAGCAATCTTGGAGTGAAAGTATCACCAGAGTATGTATCATCACTGAATAAGGAGCCTGACAGCAAGGTAAAGGAATTCCTGGAAACTAAAATAGAGGATAAAATAGTATATTTATACATAGATGCTTCTTACTTCAAGATAAGGGAGAATGGAAGATACAAATCAATGGCTCTCTATGTATCAATAGGTGTGAACAGCAAGGGAATAAGGCAGATATTATCAATGGACGTATACAGTTCAGAGGATGAAATGGACTGGAACAACTTCTTTTATAAGTTGCAGGAAAGGGGATTGTCTGGAGTAAAGTTGGTAATATCAGATGGCCACAAGGGTATAATGAAATCTGTACAGGAATCATTCCCAGGTTCATTGTGGCAGTACTGCCATTTCCATTTCCTGAAGAATTTAAGGAAGACAATGGGCAGAGAGCAGTGGAAGGATGTATCAAAAATAGTATCAGAATCATTAATGGATGAATCACTGTTCAAGGTAGCAGCAGACAGAATGGAGGAAATGAAACTTGAAAAGTCTGTTGATATGTTCTACAGATGGTATGATCCATTATACTCATATATCATTCCCTGAGAAGCATCACAGGAAAATACATACAAACAATGTAACAGAGAGGTTCAACAAGGAGTTGAAGAGAAGGACAAGGAAGCTCGGTGCATTTCCAGACAATGATTCATTGATGAGGCTGGTTGTTTCAATAGCAATCAACATCAATGATGAATGGTTAGTAAGGAAATACATAAATATGGAGGTTGATTAAGGATAATGAAGGGTCATTTGAATTTACAGTAAAACAATTACATCATTTTTATTAATCTATCCATTTCCATTTTCTATCAAATGTGATCGTATTTAAATTTAATGATGATACTGTCGCATAAGTATTTAAACTATAAACTTATCAATTCTATATGGATTTACTAACAAAAGCCATCGAACGTGTAAAAAATGAGTTTACTCCTGGAAGTGATAGAAAGTCCGTAGAGCAGGAAGTAATAAAGGAATTCGGCGAGATTTTCAGTTTAGGAAATATTGATAAACTTACCTGGGAAGAATTTAGGAAATTTACCTTATTCAAATATAATCACCACTGGAGTAATATGTTTAGATATAATAAATTCCTGAAAAGAGATTTCGATACACTTAAAGAAGCGATAAAAGTAATTTTAGATGAAAGCATACCAATTAAAGAGAGACTTGAAAAAACTCTTCCAAAAGATGCGCCTTTGAAGGCTGAAGGTACCGGTCCAGCAATTATAACATCAATTCTCACAGTTGCGTATCCAGAAAAATATGCGGTTTATAACAATACAACAATATCAGCAGCAAATAAAGTTTTTACCGGTGAACACTTTTCAAGGGAATCTTTTATAGAAGAATATGAACATTATAACAAAGTAGTATCTGAATTAGCCAAGAATAATGGCTTAACTTTGTGGGAGATGGATTGGGTCTGGAGTTACATCGTATATAATCAAATCACAGTGCCTGATCCAGATTTCTATGAAGATCACACCCATGGAACTACTGATAATAGAGATCCAATGGGACCTGATTATGAAATAACCGAGTTGCCTATTAATATTATACTTTATGGGCCTGTTGGAACTGGCAAAACTCTACTGGCCAATAAATTGGCGAGAGGAATTATAAATGGAAACATAACCAGTATGCAACAAGTAAGACAACTACTAAACGTCAATTTTGAAGAAAACTCTATAGAAGGCAATAATCTTATACAAAATGTAACTTTTCATAAATCATACGGGTATGAACAATTTATTGAGGGTATATTGCCTGCCGCTGATGAAAATGGAAACACATCTTATAAAATTAGTGACGGAATATTCAAAAAATTTAGTAATCTGGCTACAGATAGTTTAATGAAAGGTGAGGATTCAAGATATGTTATGGTAATTGATGAAATAAATCGAGGTGATATCTCAAGAATATTTGGTGAGTTGATTACTCTAATTGAAAAAGATAAAAGGAGGAAAAGTACAAAATCATCAGGAATGGAGCTAGGATTGCTCTATTCACAGGAACGGTTCTCAATACCTATTAATTTATTTCTCATTGGGACAATGAATACCACTGATAAGTCAATAGCTTTATTGGACCTTGCATTGAGAAGGAGATTCTATTTTGTAGAAGTCAGTCCCAATGCTAAGATATTAGAAAAATATCTTGAAGGATTAGAAGACGATTTAAAAGCAGTTGTTATGTTCATTTTTACAAAATTAAATGACAAAATAAGGGAATATAAGGGTGAAGATTACGGTATTGGACATGCGTACTTTATGGAAATCGGGAGTGAGGAGGATTTACTTGATATCTGGAGTTACAGAATAATCCCACTGCTTAAAGAATATTTTTACGATGAAGAGGAAAATTTAAGAGATGTTCTACAAAATATTGTCAAGTTAGGAAGTATAGAAAAAGAGAATATTATTCAATCGTTTTCAGATTTTCAAACTCCAGAAACATTTATAAGGGCAGTAAAAAATAGGATGAACAGAAAAGAGAACCAAAGACAGGAAGATAATGAGGAAAACTGAATTATGCAAATTTACGAATATGATCAGATACCAGTAGAAGATACAGATAATGAGAAATGCCTATCGGAAGAAGAAGTCAAAATTCTACAAAATATAAATCTTGAATTTAAGAAGAAGAAAATTATTGGCAAGAGTTTCATTAAATGGAGTGGACAAAATCGCATAGAATTTAGAAATTATGCTGGAATAATTTCTTTAAGCAATAAACAAATTAATAAGCAAATTGAAATCTTACCCAAGATTTTTGCTCCGAGTAATGGGAATAGTTCCAATTATGAAGAGTCATTCATGTCTTTTGCTAGGATGGTATCTTACACTTTTAATACAAAACCATTTGATAGAGATGTAATTAAAATGAGACAGATAGAGAAGCTAGGAATATTAGACATGATTATATTTTTCTATATGTCGGCCCTGAAAAAAGCAATGAATGATGGTTTATACAATAATTATGAATTAGAAATGTTTGAAAGTAGATTCATTAGAGGCAAAATTTGTTTTGACAAACAATTGAGCAGAATACCTAGTACAGTTTTCATGCAAGAATCATATATTTTTACAGATAATAATGAAATTATGACGTATTTCAAAACCGTCACTTTATATTTTGCAAAAATATCACAATCTAACTGGCTTAAACTAAAAATGCACCGCTTATCAACATTATTTGGGGATATCCAAGTTCTTGACATAGCTAGTTTAAGGAGTACGGTTATAAAATTTAACAGACTTAATGATATTTATCAAGATGCGTATAATCTTTCAAACCTTATTCTTTCTGGTTTCATGATAACGCCTAGTTCCCAAGAATCGCTCTATGGAGTTGTCTTCTTGATGGATATGAACAAACTCTTCGAAAATTTCTTTGCAGTATTCATTAAAAAGAATTGGAAATATTTATCATTGTGGGATTATAATTCTAAAATTGTAACACAGAAATCTGGAAAACATTTATTCATTGATAGTAATGCTCGTCCCCTAATTCCAGATGTTCGAATATTGGATGAAAGGAATTTAACTAAAATTGTGTTTGATACCAAATATAAGTTCAGATTAACATTAGATATTCAAGGAAATAGTTTATCCAAAGTTTCAAAAGCAGATTTATTTCAAATGTATGCCTATTCTACCAAATATAATGCAATAGATACTATTCTAATATACCCTTCCCTTACTGACACTTCAGAGGTTGATTCTTTGAAGTTTGAAGAAAATAATCGGTTTAAAATATGGGATATTAATTTAAATTTATCGGACGATGATTGGGAAAAAAATATGTTAGTAATTTTTAATGGACTTATAGAAAATCTTGACATATAATATTATTAATCTATAAATCGCCCTTATAATGGCGATAATGAAATGACAAATGGTTATGGATATGTAATAAAATGGATTTAAGTTTTTTGTATAATGATCTTCATTATAACTTTATTATGGCTATACGTATCTTTTCCTAATGTTGGGAGCACACATCAATCACTGAGATAACAAAAGATCATACATTGCCGTTATTCAACCTTGCAATGAAATCTTCAACACTGATGCTTTTTACAAGATCTCCATTCTTCAGTATGTTTACATATCTTTGATTAAATAAATATTCCTTGGCATTGGATGAAAAGCCATTTCCTCCTATTACCAGGTAAGCCATTTTATACTTATCAGATTCCTCTATTATCTTTATCAGGGATGCTATCTCATAGATTACTTTCTGTTCAGCTGTTCCCGGAACCTGCTGCCATTTTAAACTCACTATAATTGAATTGGCTATAACAAAATCTGCCTTGTACCTGTTATTGAATAGCTGATTACCAATGAAGATCTGCTTCTCATAATTATAATTATTGTACTTTAAAAGGCTCTCTATCATTATTTCCTGGCCAGTTCCTGTCCTTGTGCTGGATCCCCCGGGCATTATGCAACACCGTAGTTTGTTATTATTAATTCCTTGATTGAGTTCCTTTTAGTTCCCACTGAATTTATATTCCTCCTTGCATCCACTTCCAGGAGATTAAAATCTTTATAAAGGTCCTTTATGAAATATGTGCTTGAATTTGATTCCATTACATATACTCCTTTATCTGACAGTTCGTGAAATATTTTTGCAAGCCTCTCCTGATCCTTTTCATCGAATCCTGAATGCGTATACCCAGTGAAATAGGAGGTCTTGCTTAAGGGCATGTATGGAGGATCAAAATACACGAAATCACCTTTCTTTGCATTATTAACTGTTAACTCAAAATCTGAATTCATGATAATGCATGACTGAAATAATTCTGATAGTGCCATTATATTCCCTGGAGATGGCATTCCAGGATTGTTATATTTACCAAAGGGCACATTGAATTTATTGTTAGAATTCACCCTATACAATCCATTATAACCGTGACGGTTAAGATATATTAGAAGTGCAGATCTTTTCACTGAACCAGTTATGGAATTGAATAATTCCCTTGCATTATAGTAATCATCTTTGTTGTTTTTGAATTCCAAATTGTTCAATTCATTGATTAACTGTTGTGGATTTTCCTTCACGATTCTGTATAAATTGTATAAATCTGTATTTGTATCCGATATTATAGATTCATTAATCTTATTTAATGAATATAGAGATATCAATAGGGCTGCACCGCCTATAAATGGTTCATAGTATGTATTGAACTTTTCAGGAATATTCTTAAGCAGGCTGGGTAATAGCTGCCTTTTCCCGCCTGCCCACTTCAGTATAGGCTTATAATACTCATTTACCAGTGATTCCATAATATGATTACCTGCTGTAAATATATCGAGTAGTTATATAAATTAGTATTGGTCATTTAAAGAGGTATCAGACATGTTATAACCAAAATACAAGGGTTTAAATTTAAAACGTTTATACCATATTTGGAAATGGTAGATCCACTGGATATTAGACACGAGAATAAAATTCTCTTATTCTTACTTGAGAAAGGGGAAATCAAGAAAACTGATTTATTAGAAATTATGAGCTCTTCAGATTCTCTGAGCAGAAGTTTACAAGATCTTATTAATGCTGGCCTTATTGAATCAGAAACTAAAGTCGCAGGAAGAAGGATTATTTTAATTAGGTTAACATCCATTGGAAAGGAAGTCTCACAATTATTGAGGAAAGCCCAGGAACTACTAAAAAATAGTATGAAAAATCAAGGTATTGGCTTAAAAATCTGTAATTTATGCGGGAAGGAAAATAGTGAGGAAGCAAAATATTGTAATCAGTGTGGTGTAGAATTACAATGAATAAAAAAATTCCATTTGCTGCAGTTTTCTTAATCTTATTGATTATAATATACATTTTTTATCAATACTCAATAGCATCAATAGCTCAGATAATAAACACCTATGGAGTATTAATTCTAGCCAGTGTAGCCTTACTTGCGGTATTTTACCCGAATATCAATAAGAGTATTAACAAACCTAAATTTAATATAGATACTGACTTTCACAAAGAATGGAACAATCAATTAAGACTGAAAATTAAAAATGTAGGTAAGTCTATGGCCCACTCATGTAAGGTCTATATAGAGATTTATGAT
>JAKAAK010000061.1 GCA_021797025.1 Thermoplasmata archaeon | reverse complement strand
ATAGATTGCACAAGCAGCGTAAATATGTGAAATACACATTCAATCTGTACAAGAATGATCTGGATGCAGATAGGTCATACAGCAGGGATGATCATATTGTTAATGATCATTATAAAACAAACACAACCAAAGAGATATAAATAATTTCAATTCAATATAAATATTCAGAGTTATTGTCAATAATCCAATATGCATTTAAAATATTTTTAAATTAAATATTGTAATCAATATAATATTTATCAATTTATTCCTACAACCTTATTCTATCTCTTTATTGCAAAACCCAGTATAAATAATAATTATACCCAAACATTTAGAGCTTAGTATGTTGAAAATGCCATAAAACATAGCATTATATCAACATAATAATTATAATAGGATTGATATATTTCCTCTTTGGCCTGTTTAACAATCACTATCCAGCATCAATACACAAAGTGAATTGCATTACCGGAATTATACAACTTATTCCTCAATACCAGCAATAAATTATTAAACGTTAAAAATATCACTTACTCATGAAGGCTGTTATTTTACATGGAGGGTCAGGTACAAGGTTAAGGCCGTTAACGTATACCGGTTCAAAACAACTAATTAAAATAGCAGGCAAACCAATATCCAGATACGGAATAGAGGATTTAATAAGCAAAGGTATAAAGGAAATAGGGATTATATTGGGGGATAACTCCCCCCGAGATGTGATTAACTATTATGGAGATGGAAGCTTTCTCAATGCCAATATCACATACATATACCAGGGAAGGGCGATGGGTCTGGCCGATGCGATCTATAAAGCAAAGGATTTTATTGGTAAAGACAGATTCATTGTATATCTCGGTGACAATATTGTTTTCAATGGTCTGGACGGCTTGTTGAATTTTAGTGGAAATGCCTCCATCCTTCTGTCGCACGTGAATAATCCAGAGAGGTTTGGGGTTGCTAAAATAGACAAAAACAAAATAATAAGACTTGTGGAGAAGCCAAAGGAGTTCATATCAGACCTAGCACTGGTAGGAGTTTATGCCTTTGATAGTTCAATATTCTCTTATATAGAGGAGTTGAAGCCATCTAATAGGAATGAACTGGAAATAACGGAGGCTATACAGAATATGATAACAGATAGTAAAATAGTACAATATTCAATAATTGATAGCTGGTGGAAGGACAATGGAACACCTGATGATCTTCTATATGCCAATATGCGAATACTGGATAAATATATAGATGATTATAATGATTCCATGAATATGCAGGGAAGAATTAAAAAATTTGATGATTTGCATATGACTGAATCTAAAATATACGGTCCTTCGTACATAGGAAAAAATGTGACCATAAAGAATTCATATATCGGGCCGTATACATCTATTAACGACAATGCTGTAATAGAGGATTCAGAAATTTACAACAGCCTTATCTTCGAAAACTCCAGAATAAAGAATTCAAAGATAAATAATTCAATAATCGGGGAGGAGACAGTTATAGATAAAAATATCAGTAAACCATCCAATTCTATATTCATATCCGGCAAAGGCTCTATTATTTCCGTGGGTGATTGAATGAAAAAATTGCTATTATTTGGCAGTACAGGACAGCTCGGTTCACAGCTAGTAAGAGTTTTAAAAGATGATTATACCATTTTTGAGGTTAACCATAAGGATCTGGATTTCAGGAATTTCTATCTAATAGAAGACTTAATTTTGAAGAACAATCCTGATATAATAATAAACTGCATGGCTATGACCGATGTGGACAAATGTGAGGAAAATAAAACTGATGCATACAAGATCAATGCCGAGGCGGTTAAACATATAGTCAGGCCCCTGAAAATAACAGAATCGTATTTCATTAATATATCAACTGATTATGTTTTCTCTGGTTCTGATGGCAATTACAGTGAAAATGATATTGCAGAACCGGTTAATTATTACGGACTTTCAAAATTGGTTGGAGATACATATACCATGTCATATGACAGTTCCCTTGTCATAAGGTCTTCCGGAATCTTTCTCAATAAGGGTTTTCCTTTATTTGTCTATAATAAATTAAAAAATAATGAAAGAGTTTATGCTATTCCAGGTTATTATTCGCCCATATCTGCATATTATCTTGCTCTTGCCATAAAATTTATAATTCCATACAATAAAACTGGGATACTGAATATAGCAGGGGAGAGAACTTCGCGCATGAACCTAGCAGGCAGGATAGCTGAATTGTATAATTTAGATAAAAATATGGAGGAAAAAGATATTGAAATGAAGGCAAGGAGGCCATACGATTCGTCCCTAGATATAAACACGGCCAGGAAACTAATTGATTTCAATTTCTATGACCTAGATGAAAACCTGAAAACAATAAACAAAAATTTATTTAATTAATATAATATGGAATTGCATGAAGACTATTTTAGTTACTGGTGGGGCTGGATTTATAGGAACAAATTTTATAAAATACCTAAGTAGAGACCATAATTACAATATTATCAATGTGGATAAATTATCCTATGGATCAAATATAGATAATCTAAATGATATAAATGATAATTATTTATTTATAAAAAAAGACATAAATGATGATTTATCTGATATAATTGACAATGTAGATTATATTGTAAACTTTGCTGCTGAATCTCATGTGGACCGAAGTATAGCAGAACCAAAAAAATTTACAAAAGCAAATATCAACGGAGTTATAAATTTGCTTGAAAATGTAAGGAAGGCAGATAATAACCCTAAAATTATACAGATAGGCACGGATGAGGAATACGGTGATATTATGGAAGGCTCATTCAGTGAAGAGAATCTATTAAAACCATCATCGCCTTATTCTGCATCAAAGGCTTCATCTTCTCTGATTGCATTGTCCTATTATAGGACATACGGAATGAAGATAATTGTTACAAGGACATCAAATAATTTCGGCAAATACCAGTTTCCTGAGAAATTAATACCAAAAACAATAATTAGAAATTATCTGGATATGGAAATACCATTGTATGGAAATGGCAAAAACAAAAGAGACTGGATCTACGTTGATGACAATGTGCGAGCTATACTTACTGTATTGTCCAAGGGAAAAGATGGGGAAATATATAATATATCATCGAATAACGAACTGTCAAATATAGAAATTGTGAATTCAATATTTAATATAATGAATAAGCAAGGAAAGATAAAATTTGTATCAGATCGTCCAGGGCATGATGTGAGATATTCTATAGATTCCGATAAGTTAAAAAAGTTGGGCTGGGTACCGGAATATAGCCTTTATGATGCATTAAGGATAACAATTAATTGGTATATTGAGAATAAGGACTGGTGGGGTAAATTACTAGAAAAAAATAGGAATATACTGTCAGAAGAACCCTGGAAGTTAAAGTGGAATTAAAAATCGAGATTCAGCTCATTTAAATATTTTAAATTTTTATCTTTCTCTGATATAATTATATTAGCAGGTAGTTTTATGCCTAGTTCCTGATCATCGTATCGTACACCGGAATCTAAGTCTTTATTAAATTCATTTGTTGTTAAATATAAAACATATGAATTCTCCAGAGCAAGAAACCCGTGTGCAAAACCCTCAGGGATATATAACATCTTCCCATTTATCAATTCGTAATTAACATTCTTCTTATAATATTGTGAATTACTGCGCAAATCTATGGCATAATCTATTATTTTTCCAGAGACCACCGTTACCAATTTTCCCTGTGGTTCAGGATTTAACTGGAAATGAAAACCTCTAAATACATTTTTCTGCGAGAATGATAAATTTAACTGAGGAAATTTAATACTTAGTCCAAGCTTATTAAATTCTCTATTCTTATATAATTCTTGAAAAAAACCCCTATTATCCTCAAATTTTTTAATTTCTATAAATTTCACATCAATTATTTTCGTTTCTTTTATTTCAAATGGCATAACAACGTTATTACCTTAATTTACATAAATTTATAGAATTTTTATGGTGTGGGACACAATTCCTCGTCCTTTGTTATTATTAGATAAACTTTCCTGCTAAGGAACTCCTTGGTGCAATCCAAGTTTGCTCCCAAACTGAACTTTGTAACCTCCCTCTCTATGACACCGTATATTACCTTTATGGTGAACTCTGTTGTCTTCTCAAACTTTACATTGTTTATAGTAATACATATACATCGTATATATATCTATCTAGTGGGAAAGGTTATCGGCGATACCATACATTACAAACTGGAGGAAATAAACAATATCCTAGGAAAACAGTATGCACTGGAGCATCTGGTAAAGGAAAGGAATTGGAATAACTATGAGAAGGATTTCTCAGAGAGGATAAAAACAGCAATGGAGGAACTTGACCCACTGGTCAATGAAGCAGTATCAGCAATACATACAGCACCACAGCCAGGGCATTCACACTTACTATCACGGGAACAGAGGGTAGAGGTATTGTTGATCAAGCAGGTTGTGGGCAAATCCAACAGGATGTTTTCCAGCATGCTTGTAATATTCTCCCTGAAATCCGGGATAGATGTATCCTACGAAACCATTGAGAGATTGTATTCCGATAATGAAGTAATTCTTGCAATACATAATCTTCATGTTCTCATAATGAAGAAAAGGCGTGCAAATAATTCAAATGCAACAGGTGATGGCACAGGCTATGGACTTACAGCTAAAAAGAACTATGAATCATACGCACAGAGATTGAAGGATTTAGCAAAGAAAAGCCCAGAAAACATTAGGAATAAAGGCAAAACTAAGAAAAATAAGAAGAGGCTGTTTGCATATTCATTCAATATAATGTACCTTGGAACCAGACTGTACATAGGCATGGGATCATCAATGAAATATGAAAGGCAGGCATATGACAGGGCAATGGAGTTACTGCATTCCATCAATATGGAAATGGATTCCATCCGCCTGGACAGGTACTATTCATTCCCATCATACATGGATGATCTTGGCAATACAAAGGTTTATATTATGCCAAAGAAGAATTCAACACTTAATCTCTTAGGGAAATGGAAGGATGCCATGAGAGAGTTTGTTGAGAATACCATGCATTACATGGAGGAGTACCACCAAAGGAGCAATTCAGAATCAGGTTTTGCTGCAGATAAGAAGATGCTTGGATGGAATGTGGCGCAGAGAAGAAATGACAGAATATACAGTGCACTGTTCTGCACAGGCACATGGCATAATCTGTTCAATATGAGTGGATTATAGAATAATGTCCCACACTCGAATTTTTAGCATAGATAAAATTTATTGCGATTTTAAATGTATCTTAACTCGACACTCATAATTTTCAACATTGTTCAGTTATTGAAAGATGAGCGCTGGAATATGTGAAATTATAGTTAGAATTCCAGTATAATTATATCAATTAGGCCATATTTCAATATGCCTTAGTTTTATTGCTTAAGCATGTATTTGTGGTGGGGTATCATCTTAATTCTCCAATAACAATATATAATATATTGCCTTATGTATTCTTGTTTCTTTCTATACTTCACTGTACTAGAGTCTTTATGCAATTGTAACTTTGAAATTAGCCATGAATATTTATCCATATCAAAATCAAAATATTGTTACCAACATATATCATAGAGTTAACGGTGGTAATGCAAAAAGGTAATATCATCAAGAGCTATTTTCCTCTTTTATTAAAAATTCCCGTACGTTGTTGAGCGAAAAGTTGTAACTATTGTCTAGTATTCCTATTTCATCTTCCTTTAATCTAGAGACGAGGACAGCAGTAATAAATACTTAGTCAGTAAAGAAAAATGGATTAGAAAAAGGTGTGATAATTCTGAAATATCCATTTTTGACATTATTTTCAAACATGTCTCTCCACTGTCCAAATATTCCAAGTTCGGGTCTAACGGCAATCAATACAGAGTTGAAATTGAGATATATTTCAACATTGTCGATTTTTGTATGTACAGACCATAAATTGTCGGGATCAATATTTTTTAACTTATAAGCAAACTACCAGTTATCAGGTAATTTATTCTTGTATTGCACAGCATTACTCGCTTGAAGATCAACTGGTGTGATCAAGACCTTAATATTATCTATCATAAATAGTTTTGAAGGACTTTGTAAAATTACAATGTCGGCATCAACATATATATAAGTTCATCAGCTTTGTATTTTACTATATCCTCGGGTAGAGCAACCCCATAAGCTTGATTTGCAAATTGCAAATTTTTCTATAATATATTTATAGATTTATATATACAATACTTTTGAATTTATCCTGAAAATAACCTCGATTTGTAGTTCTTTTTGAGAATCAGAATCTCCTTTATAGCCTTGGAAAATTCAGCTATTGTCATTAGAATCCTTCCAAAAAGTTTCATTGAGGTTCTGGTCATAATGGAAAGGAGGGTATAGACCGCGATAGTGATCCTCGCGTGTATAAGCGACCCTTCACTATCACGTACCTGGCACTCTCCCAAACCTAAAGGCTTTGCATCCTTATGAAAGTTTTCTATTGACCATCTTATGCTCCATGCCCTTATCATTCCTTCACTGGAAAGATAGTCCGATACTATGAATTTCTTCCTTTTATTCTCTGGATTGTATAGAACAATAAAGTTGACTGGTTCACCATTTGATAAATATACTGTAAACTCCCTCTGTAATGGGAACTCCCTTAAAGTATCAGAATCCATTTGATGCATGATGAAGGTAGATTCAATAATCTCATCCATTGTGTAAAACAAATCCCTGTTCTTCATTGTCATCCTTCCAAGATTATCAAAGGATGCCTTCCTGTTAGATTTTAATTCAGTAAGATAATTATTTCCAAGGAACTTTATGCTTGAGTGCCATATATCTACAACCTTGCCTGCTACATTGAAGTTATTTTCTGCTATGCTGAATATATCTTCCATGATCTCAAGCTTTGTTTAAATTCTTTTCCTGACTGTGCTCTCTTAACGTAAAGCCTTGTCAGGAGTGGATAGAAAGTATCCGTTATAAGATCATAGAAGCCCAATGTAACAGACTTGTATGCCAGTACATTGTTTCCTAATGCATGGTCAAAGAACCATCCTACATACTACATGGCCTTTGAACCTGGATGATCCAGTATTGTATCATCATCGATAAACATAATCCTATGGCTACCTATTAATGTTTTCATGAATCTTATATAGTTTTGTTCCAGAAGTTTTGAATCAATCCCGTGCAATGCGATGTTGATTGTGCTATGATAATATTCTGATACAAGTGATTAAATATTTGAGATGCTCTTCCTCCTATTGTCAGAAGGTACCATGATTACAGGCATGTATTCCATGAAGTGCCTCCTCACAGTTCTCTTCATTCCGGATACCATAAGATCAGAAAATTCACCTATGCGTTTAGTCAGTTCAGCTACAGAAACTGTTGAAGTCATACTAATGCCCTGCAAACATCGTATTCTGGCTTATATCATTTCACTTTAAAGGTCATTTTGCAAAAGTATTGTATATAAATAACTGATGGAGAATTGAACTTTTTTGTTGGCTTTTGAGATTTCATTTCCAACCCTTAGCCTAATAGCATAAATTGTGTACTTAGAAGCGTCAGGAAAAAATTTATGCAAATTTTCAGCCAAGAGAATTGATTTTACTTCAAGATCTCCCTATTCAACTATAAAGACAAATGCAATTGGATATTGTTTATTCATTTCTCACCTCCATTTTGTTGAGAATTAGATTTTCATCTATTTTAAAATTTTTATCTATATTAAAAATTTCAAGATCCCCCAATAATTCTTTAATTAAAGAAGTTTTAAGAGAAGACTCGGGCGATTCTATAAAATTTGAACATTCTTCTAAATCGGAATTTGAATTCAAAGTCAATTTCTTTCCATTTTTTATTATAGCTTTTCTTGGAACGTTAATTTTCTTATATAAATTTAATTCTACAGGTTTATTAATTAATGTTTGAAATATACTTTTAGAATATTGCAAGCCAAAAGATTCACTAAATGTCTCTTCTCTATAATAAGGATTATATTTATTATAATCATTGGTTATAAATTGATACAAAATATCATAAAGGTCTACTAAGTTAATATAAGTTTTGCTATCGAACCTTTTTTTGAATGTTTTAGGAAATTTAATCAACATAGGTATATGAATAAGCTCATCAAAGAGAAATGTACCATGTCCATAGTAACCATGCTCCTTTAACGCCTGTCCATGATCCGCCGTAATTATAATAACTGAATTATCAAATTTATTTTCATATTTTAATGTATTAATAACGTTTAATATGATAGATTCAATTTTTGTAAGTTGACTATAATAGATATTTTGCAATTTTGTTAATTTATTCTTACTAAGAGGTTTAATCCCAAAAACATCTCTTAAAATCTTATTGTTTTCATGTATATGGAATATATTTTTAAAGTATGGATCATGCATTTCCATTGCATTAATAAATGTAAAAAAAGAACTAGAGAAATCAATTTTATTGAATAATGAAGAGATTATGTTATATCCCTTATTTACTGGATATCCCCTAAAATCTGATATAAGACTTGTTTTAACAAATCTTATGATTTTGTATCTAGAATTAGCATTTTTTACATTTTCTAGTCCAGAAATATTCCCAATATTCACATTATAAAATTCATTGAATTTACTTTCAAATCCAGTTAAATTTGAGATCATAGGATTGGCTGAAATACCAATGGTTCTATATCCATATAACATAGCTAATTTAGTTAAAAAATTACCAGAATAATCTAATGCTCTAGAAAAAATTTGTTCCATTTCCGATTTTTGATCTTCATGCACACCGTGTTCTGAAGGATACAAACCAGTAAATAGGGAAAAATGAGATGGTAAAGTCCATGGGCTGGGTGAATATGCATTTTCAAAATTAATAAAATCGGACAATTTTTCGCTAAAATTGGGATTGTTATCCAAATACTTTTGAAAGTAATCCCCTCTAAGGGTATCAAAAACTATTAAGACAATATTTGGTTTTTCAGTCATTTAATTCACATATAACCAAATTCTCTCAGCCTTTCCATCATTTTTTCTTTGTCCTGAGCCCTGCCTGCCCTCTCCTCAGTATTATCTAGGTCCTGTTCCCATGCGGGCTTGTCACTAATCTTTTTAGAATCGTACTTTCCGTCTATTGATCTATATCCTTTATAATATAGGGGATGAATAGGCAATTTATGTTCAAACATGTACTCCCATACATTTCTTTCCGTAAATAATATTATGGGCTGAACCCTGAAATGTTCAGGGTTATGCCTAGGAGAGATGAAGGTTTCTATTGACCTTGCCTCATTTTCATCCCATCTTACGCCAGTATATAGAGCATCGAATCTATATTTTTTTATTATATCATTAAACGGGACAGTTTTTAATAAATGATTGCCTTCAAATGTATCTAATGAGTACTCTATATATTTTTTACTAAAATCAAAATTAATTTTATTTAACTCATTTCTGTTATTTTCATTTAAATCGTCTATCAAAACTTTATTATCCTTTACTTTAGAAATAAAATCATCATTTTTTGCATAAATTACCCTGAAATTCCAAGCTTCTGATATTTGTTTTACCATACCATAAGTTTCATCATAGTGCTGCCCATGATCTATTAATATTGCAGGAGGAGTGGATAAACCTTTAGACTTGAAAGTTTCCATTACCAAATTTAAAACAACTGTAGAATCCTTACCAGCAGACCACACAGTTGAAGGTCTCTTAAAATTTTCGATAGAATCCTCTATTACAGTTTTGCCAATTTTAACCTTAGCATCTAAAGATAAGTACTTTTCCTCTCTTTTCATTAAAAAGTAAGTTGATTGTTATATATAGACTTTACCTTCCAATAGAGTGGGTATGCTTACGCGAATCGAATTCCTTGTATAATGATTTTAACCATAACTCCATTATGGCGATGATCAGCGAAGACCGGGATGACCTTATGGTGTAATTCACTGTGTATAGTCTGCATTTACCCTTTTCATATTTAATAATGATGGTGAGTATATTGTGCTTCATGCACTGATAATAGGCAAGCCTGCTTTAAATATGGAAAGATAAACTGATCGGAGGAATATATAATATATATTGGAATAGCTCTAGCCAAAAACAAATTTGATTTCTTTATTATAGACAGTGAGCTGAACAGGATAAGGACTGGTTTAATCATTAACAATGATGCAGGTTTCAAAGAGTGTTCGAGGATAATAGGAACCTATGATAATATAAGAATAGGAATGGAATCAACAAACATCTACCCTGTTAATCTGTATAGTTGCCTGATAGAAAACGGTTACAATCCCGTGCTTCTGAACTCAATAAAAACAAAGATGATGAAGACGTCAAGGATCAGAAAGAAAAAGACAGACAAAATAAATTAAGAGGCCATAGCAAGATACAGTATAATATCAAATTATAATGCAATTAATATTGTAGAATACTCTGAACTCAAGGAATATGTAAATACATACTTCAGATTGACAAGGAAATTAACAGCAGTTAAGAATCAGCTGATCGGGGATTTGGATTTATTATATCCAGGAATGACATCAATGGTTAATATCTATACAATGTACTTCAATGATATAACCAACTGCATCAGTATATGATAGGAATATATTATTTGAGATGATCAATTCAGTAAGGGATTATAATTATATCTTATAATTATATCTTAATGGATGCTGCATATGATTCATCAGATATTTATGACTATATACTAAGAATTCATATGCATTTCCTATAATAGACACAAATAAGAGAAGATGCATTGTTGAGGATAAATTAATCTATAACAGAAAACTTGTAATATCAATAAGGAAAAAGGAATCTTCCAGATATAAATTAAGATTGGAAATAGAGAGGACATTTTCCATTCTAAAGGAAATACAGGGAATGGAGCATATCTGGTATATCAGGAACAGGAATTATGATACTGCTATAGGAGAAATTGTGGTGGCATACAACTGCATTGTAGTGGCCGACAAAATTGCAGGAATATCAGCTAGGAAGATAATGTATATCGTGAGTTGACGTATGTTTGGACATGCTATACTATAATTATAAGAGAAAGCATTTGTCACTTTCCATGGATAGAAGGCCCGTTGTAACACCTGCCATAGCATATGACGAAAAGGGAAGCAAGTTGAATGTTAAAGAACAATAAGCATATATATAGGAACTGGTTAAGGAGGTGAAAGAATATTACAGATATTCAGAGGAAACGAAAAATTTTAGTTCAAAAATAATGGTGATTAATCATGGAAAACAGAATGATAGCTAAAAAAATATTAGTTGTGTCCCCGCACCCAGACGATGATATAATATGCTGTACGCAATTAATGAAAAAAGAAAGATCTAATATTATAGTTATTTATGTAACAGGTGGTTCCAATGGTTCTCTTGATCCAAAAATGAGAGGTGAAAAATTATCTAAATTGAGGAAGGATGAGGCAGTCTCTGCATTAACTTATTTGGGGATTGACAAGGAAAAGGCCATCTTTCTAAAATTTGAAGATGGCACAGTTTCAGCTTCAAAAAAAAAAGTAAGAGACGCTCTATTCAAGGTCATTGATAGTTATGAAATATCTGAGCTTTTTTATACCTCCCCCTATGATGTGCACCCTGATCATGCGGCGATTGGTAATATTCTACGTAAATCATCTCTGCAAAATCTGAAGAAATACGAGTATGTCGTACACGTCCCAAAGCTCATTGACAAAGATATAAAGAATCCTAAAAACTTACTCAAAATTATACGATATTGGTTCATATATAGGATTTTTTACACAAAAGTCGAAATACCTGTAAAAGATCAGAATTCAAAATTGCAGGCACTTCAATTTCACAGATCACAGCTAGCGTATATGAGCGAATCAACACTTAAGATTGCCAGAGCCCCATATGAAACATTTTATACCAAAAGAGACTAACATTTTTAATTTATCATAATTTTATGGTATAGTCCTAAATAGACTGGCTTCTAGAATTAATATAGTCAATATCAGTTTGGTACTCGCATGATTTCCGCATCATCACGAATCCTCGTCTATATATGATACAATGCAAATAGATTATTATCTACATTATTGTCAGTAAATGCAAATATAGGTCTAGGGAACATATAGTGTGGAGTATACTATAGAAACTTTCTAATTTAATGATAATGAGTCTCTTGTGTCTGATTTATCATATAATGGACTCATTATTAATAAGATGTTTATCAGACTCTCCGCATGTCTGACTCAAAGTAATAACTCTAATTGCTTAATCATGTAGCAATGAGGAATAACAGCAATATCATGTCAGCCAAAGTTAAAATTGGGGGAATTGATTGTAATTTATGCACAAAAACAATACCATTCCCCAATTAACTATCTTTTTACCTGATTTTATTCACTACATTACTTAATCCCTATTTTCAATGATTCCATGGAAATATGAAATAGTATGTAGTGTTTATTTATTCACTACGTCATACATAAGAAAGATAAAAACAAAATCAGGGACATACTTCGCAGAGGTCAGAAGCAGGAGGGTGGATGGAAAGGTGAAGCAGGAGTTCATCCGCTATATTGGCAAGGAGGTCAATGCACTGCCTGTGAGAAGGGTCAACTCTGGCGATATAAGGGTGATGGATGTCCGCAGGTCCATGGATGTTGAGGCTGTGCACAGGATAGCAGGGAAGCTTGGCATCGGCCTTCTTGTGTCTCCGGAATCCCTGGTAATGGTGTATTCACAGCTTCTTGACAGGCCTGCAATAAACAGGATGGAGGATTACCTTAAAACAACAGAAATACCTCTGTACCTGGGAATGCAGGAGGTAAGCACAGCCAAACTCTATAAATCACTTTCAGAAATCAATGAACTTGATTTCACAGAGATAGAAAATAAACTATCATCCATATTCATGGGCCTTGAGAAAAACAGGAGGACGGTGGTTATTGATGTCACAGATACATATTTCACCGGTGATTCGCTTGATTCAATGCCCAGGAAGGGAAAGGAGGGAAGAATCAAGAAGCTCATGCAGCTCGCCCTTGGAGTAACAGAGGATAATGGTTAAGGAGGTGAAAGAA
>JAKAAK010000060.1 GCA_021797025.1 Thermoplasmata archaeon | reverse complement strand
TCATGTGTTACAACTCCCAGGTACTTTCCAGTAACCTTGTCAGCCCTCTTCTTCTCCTTATTCCACCTGCTGGTCATCTCATAGGCATAGTAATTGTTACCTGAAACCCTTATCTCAACACCCTTTGTTTTGTATTTCCTCACCCAGTCAGGAATCACACTCATATTACATAGTATACGTAATATGTATAATATCTTTTGCAATCAGGTTAAAATGCCATGGAATAAGGGGTTATATAAAGATAAAAGTGGAGAATATTGGGTTCCTATTACACAAAAAAGGCTGAGTTAAGGTTTAAAATGATCATCAAATTTCTATGCCATGGGCTTTAATAAAATATGTGGCATAAAATAAAATTTAAGTATTACAATGTTTTAATATTAATATGGTAAAAAGAGAAATACATGCACCGCATGGAAATAAACTTAACACAAAAGGATGGTCTCAGGAAGGAGCACTTCGTTTGATTATGAACAATCTTGACCCGATGGTTGCCAAGGATCCTGATAACTTAATAGTTTACGGTGGAAAGGGAAAAGCAGCAAGAAACTGGGAGGCCTATGAAAAGATTATAGAATCACTCAAATCACTGGAAAACGATGAAACCTTACTGGTGCAGTCAGGAAAACCCGTAGGAATTTTTAGGACAACCAAGGATTCTCCTAGGGTTCTAATAGTAAATGCACAGATAGTCCCGCACTGGGCAACGGATGATGTATTCTGGGACCTTGAGGCAAGAGGCCTCACAATGTTCGGTCAGATGACAGCAGGTTCATGGGTTTACATAGGTACACAGGGAGTTCTTCAGGGAACATATGAAACTCTATATGCGCTTGCCAAAAAAGTATACCATACCGATAATTTAAAAGGCAAATGGTTCCTATCTGCTGGTCTGGGAGAGATGGGCGGTGCACAGCCATTAGCGGCAAAAATGAACGGTGCTACAAGCATAATAGTTGAGGTGGATAAAGAAAAAATAAACAGAAGATTGAGGGATAAATATCTCGATAAATACGCCGAAGATCTTGACGAAGCCCTGAAAATGAAAGATGAGGCTTTGAAATCGGGAGAACCGGTATCAATAGCCGTTCTGGGAAATGCTGCAACCGTATACCAGGAATTACAGGATAGGAAAATTGTTCCAGACATAGTTTCGGACCAGACGGCGGCACATGATCTAAATCTTGGATATGTGCCGGAGGGTTATAACATCGAAAACTTCCAGAAATTCCGTGAAGAACATCCGGAAGAATTCAAAAAAAAGGTCTATGAAACCATAGTAAAGCAGGTGAAATGCATGCTTTATTTCCAATCAAAGGGGTCATCTGTATTTGATTATGGAAATGATATAAGAACTAGGGCAAAGGAAGGAGGGCTTGAAAACGCCTTTGACATACTTGGATACGTCCCTGCCTATATCAGAGATTTATTCGCCGTAGGATCTGGACCATTCCGGTGGCTTGCACTTTCAGGAAATCCCGAGGATATAAGAAAAATAGATGACGCGATAATAAAAAATATTGATGACAAGCATCTCACGGACTGGATAAAACTGGCAAAGGAATACGTGCATTTCCAGGGATTGCCGGCGAGAATATGCTATGCCTCATACGGAGAGAGAGAAAAAATAGGATTGATGATAAATGATATGGTGAGAAGTGGAGAGCTTGAAGCACCTGTAGCAATAGGAAGGGACCACCATGATACAGGTTCTGTTGCGTCACCATACAGGGAAACAGAGGCAATGAAGGATGGCAGCGATGCTATAGCGGACTGGCCTATATTGAATGCACTTTTGAATGCAATATCCGGTGCCTCCTGGGTATCGGTGCATCATGGTGGTGGAACAGGAATAGGAAATGCCATACATTCTGGTTTTGTCATAATAGCTGATGGAACAGATGATGCTGCAGAAAGGATAAAGCGTGTGCTGAACGCCGATCCGGGAATCGGGGTAATAAGGCATGCCGATGCAGGATATGAGTCATCCAGAGAAATAATAAGGAAAGGCCCGAAATTCAAGAGCCTTTACTTCAGCAAATAATTTTTTTATTTTAAAACTATTTTTTTGGTTTCCGGAAGTAGAAGAGTAAGTAGTATAGCAACAATCATTATTGCGGCCAGGAAGTAATATGCATCGAAATAATTTTTTCCATGTATAAGCAATGACATCGCTATTACTCCTATTACTGCACCTATTTTGCCCATCATTGACGAAAAACCATAGGAAGTTCCCCTGAATTCCGTTACCGTAACCTCAGCAGGTATGATCCCAACAGTTGCACCGTCAAATGAATTGAATAATTCCAGGAATGATACTATTACAATGATTCCTGCAAGATAGTAAAAATGCGGCAGAACAAGGAAGAGTGCACCCATAAAGAGAAAACCTGTTATCTGTATCCCTTTTCTTCCGTATTTATCCACCTTCATCATTACGAATATTCCTGATATTATTCCGATTACTAGGAAGAATGTGGTAACTATCGCATTGTCTACATTGGTAACAAAATGGCCCAGGCTCAGTATTGTTGGAAGGGTCAGAGAAAGACCGTAAGCAACTATATCGTAAAGAAACCATATGAGTGCAGCTATTAAGATGTTTTTATAATATTTTTTTGAGAACATTTCGAAGAATTTTGTCTTCTCCTTTTTCTCTTCCCACATCTTTGATTCCGGAAGGGAAAATCTCATGAATTCTACTATTATTGCTGGGATAATGGCCACACCCAGCATTAACCTCCAGCCAAGATTTCCAAATGGGAACATGAAAATAGCCACAATGGCGCTGCTGATTGAGCCTATGCTGAAAAACACAGTGGCCATGGCAAGATAGAATCCTCTTTTTTCATCAGGTGTAACCTCTGCTATATATGAATTAGCAACAGGATATTCTGCCCCTAAAACTATGCCGAGGAGAACCCTTGAAATAAATAACATGATAAAATTCACGGAGAATACCGAAATAAGATCGAATATTATGAAAAATATCAGCGTGGAAAGATATATTCTTCTCCTGCCGAAGAGATCACTTATATAACCAACCATTATGGTTCCTATTATGGCACCAATGATTACTGATGCTATTAACAGCCCATATTGAAGTGAACTCAGTGGTATATAATTCTTGATGAGAAGTACAGCAAAGGCAATAACAGTAAGCTGATAACCATCAAGAAGCATTCCGAATGAAGAAAGGATGGTTATTTTATTAACGGAATTTTTCATTTTCACAGGCTGGTAAATGGAGTTGCCATATTAATGTATCTATATACCAATATATATTTCAATAAATGTGCTTTCAAAAAATATCCATGGACAGTACTTGAATTACTACATAAAAATATATATAACAGTAAAATAAACTTACAATGGAAAAAATAGGCATTATAGGAGCAGGCATAACCGGCTTATTCTCTGCTTTAAATCTTGCACTGGATGGCTACAATGTAACCCTGTTTGACAGGGATTATATTATATCCGGAACTTCGGGAAAATTTCATGGCATGCTTCACAGCGGTTCGAGGTATTCAGTAAATGACGGTCAGTCGGCAAGGGAATGCATCCAGGAAAATAAATTGCTATCTGGTACTGCATCAAACTTTATAAAAAATACCGGTGGATATTACCTTGCACTGGATGATGAGGAAGCTGAATACGGAGATAAATTATTAACAAAAAATAAGGAAAACGGAATACCAACCGATGAATTGACCGTTAAAGAAATGCTGGATGTGGAGCCAGGGATAAGCAAAAAGCTTGTCAGGGCACTGCATGTTCCTGATAAGGTGATTTATGCGCATCCATTTGCTGCTGCAGTTACCGTTGAGGCAAAGATGCTGGGAGCCAAACTCAAATTCAAGACGGAAATAACAGGCGGTGATAAAAACGGTAATTCCATTGAATCTATTAAATATACCAGCAGAAATAAAACATTCAACGAAAAATTTGATTACATACTAAATACAACAGGGCCATGGTCAGGTCATCTTTTAGAATCGTTCGGAATCAAGAATTTTGAGGTAATGCCAACGCTGGGCTACATGGCATCCTTTGATCGTTTGTTCTCTAACTCCATCCTTAACAGGATGAGAGAACCCTCAGATGGTGATATACTTCTTCCCTATGGTGGAATGTCAGTGGCAGGCACCGTTGCCATAATTTCAGATGATGTTGAGAACAATGACATTGACCCGGAGGATCTGGATACAATGCTTTCTGAAGTTGCCCAGATGGTTCCATCCCTCACTGCCCATAGATATAAAAAGCTATACAGCTCCATGAGGCCACTGGTCAGGGAAGAAAACTCAAGGTCCAGCAGGGATTTTAAGATATACAGGAATATGGACAATGTTTTCAGCATAATAGGAGGCAAGTTTACAACGTCCAGGCTGATGGGCCAGGCCATTTCACAGAAAATAGGAGAAATTACTGGTTCAAAATCTATGGATACATCGAAGATTGTGCTGAACGATACATTTGACAGGTTCATGGACAAATACAGAAACCAGGTAAATATGGGATTCATGAATTACATAAGTTCATACGGAAATAGCATGGACTACGGCTATCTTAGCCAGATTGAAAGCGCCTTTATTTTCAACGAGGCCATCAGGGTAGGTGAATGAATTGGAATACAGCGGGGAAATACCTGTTAAAAGCAGCATGGATAATGTGAAGCAATTTCTTTCAAAAATAGAAAATATTACACCGTGCCTGCCCGGGATATATGACTTTGAGATAGAAGGAAATGAAATAAAATGCAAGCTTAAACTTGACATATCGGCTGCAGGTATTTCTGCAATGAATACTGTCACAGGGAAGATGACCTTCACATATCTGCCTGGGGATGAAGATCTGAACATCCAGGGAAGTGGAAGAATTGCAGGGTCCAAAGTAAAATTTTCAATAGAGATTGCCTATGCAGTCGATAATGGAAACACTGTTCTTCACTGGAAGAGCTCCTTTGACTTTGGCCTCATAGTAAAAATTATGGGAAAAAACGAGGTGGATGAAATATCAAAACAGAACATTGAGAGGACAGTAAACTGCATATCTGATAAGCTGAACAAATAATAGTATTTTATAACAGATAATATTAATTTTAATATTTATTAAATTAATATTATATGAATTTTGGATAATATTATATTTTATACGATAAATATTTAATAATCCAAAAAAATTAATGGCTTATGCTCAATTTCATTTACGATTCCATAGCCTGGGAGGAAAAGCAGATAATTAAGGAACTACAGGGCGATGGAATAAAACTAAACCTTATAAATGCAAAAGATCATCCACTGAACCTAACAGAAGATATTGATATTAATGGCCCGGCCGTTATAAGATGCATGAGTGCAAAAAGGTCACTGTATTACTCATATATCCTGGAGTCTCATGGGATAGAAACGGTAAATTCATTCAATACGTTCAATATTGCCGGAAACAAGGCATTTACAACATCATTTCTTTACAGGAATGGAATCAATACGCCTGAGACTGTAATGTCATTTTCCCATGACAGTGCCATGGATGCGGCAGGTGATATGGGATACCCTGTGGTATTCAAGCCGGCTACAGGAAGCTGGGGCAGGATGATTTCCCTCATAAGGGATGCAAACATGGCTGAAACAGTATTTTCCATGAACGATATGGTTGCGGAGAATTCATATTATATCCAGCGCTTTGTCAAAAGGCCCCCAAGGGACATAAGGGTGATAATGGTAGGAGGCAGGATTTCAGCGTCCATATACAGGTACTCTGGAGAGGGCTGGAAAACCAACCTTTACCTGGGCGGCAGGGTTGAAAAAGCAGTTCTCGGAAGGGAGGAAACGGAAATTATCATGAAAGTTTCTGACCTTTTCGGACCGGGAATAATAGGAATAGATGCCATGGAGTCAGAAGCGGGGATTACTGTCCATGAGGTAAATTCAAGGGTTGAATTCAGGGGTGCATCAAGAGTGTACGGTAATTCCATAATAAGAGATATTGCCGAATATCTGAAAACACTGGATTAAGTTTAATAATTATCTTAAAATATCAGTTTATGAAAGAAATATACCTGGATAAAAATGAGAATCCATTCAACATACCGGACGCCATAAAAGAGAAATTCATAGATTATGTGAAAAATGCAGATTTCAACAGGTATCCGGAAAAGGGCCTGCCATCACTCATTGAGGGCCTAGGAAGGTTCACCGGTCTCGGGACAGAAAGAATAATAGCAGCAAATGGCAGTGACGAGCTTCTTGACATGCTTATAAAAAGAGCAGCCGGTGATATTGTAATAAGCCCTCCCACGTTTGAAATGTATTCATTCTATGCAAACAATTACGGGCACAGTGCAATTGATGTCCCCTTGAATGATGATTTTTCATTGAACGCCCCTGAAATTATAAAGCACAGGGATGCAAAGCTGGTTATTATTTGCTCCCCGAACAATCCAACTGGAAACCTTATAGGCAGGGATAGTATTAAAACTGTCCTGGAGTCCGGTGTAACAACAGTTCTGGACAATGCCTATTATGAATTTTCTGGAGAGGATTACACAGACCTGATAAGGAAATATGACAATCTCATAATTCTGAGAACGTTTTCAAAGGCCTTCAGCCTGGCTGGAATGCGTGTGGGCTATGGAATGGCAAACAGTGACCTCATGGCAGGGTTGAAAAAATTGCAGGCACCTTTTTATATGAATATACTGTCTGCAAAGCTTGCAGAGATTATGATGGAAAACTATCACCTTATAGAGGAAAAGGTAAATTATATAGTTAGCGAAAGGAAGAGGGTGTATGGTGAATTGGATGGAATAGCCTACAATAGTGATACAAACTTCCTTATGCTGAAAAAAGACCTTTATGATTACCTTGCAGGCAAAGGAATACATATAAGGAAGCTTCCACTTGTAAAGGACAGGTCCAGAATTACGATTGGAACTGCTGAGGAAAACAATATTCTGATATCCGCAATAAGGGAATATGTAAAAAATAAATAAATTCAAATTTTTCCAGCACGAAAATCCAGCACATTATTATTTTTAAGATCGGACATCATATAGTAGTTGAAGGATTCAACAAGAGCTTCTCTGGGCACCATTCCTATGAATTCTGACCCCGCTATGGATATTCCATATCTGGATGCCTCGGCCTTAACAGCCTCGAAGATGCGGTACAGTGGATTTTTTCTGTAATTCACCAGATTCATTGAAATCTGGACCATTTTCTTCTCCTGTATGAAGAGAGCCAGTGATTTTACATATGCAAAGCCACCGTCCCTGCCTCTGATGGCGGATGCAATTTTTCGCCCCACATGAATGTTATCTGTGTTAAGGTATATATTCCATGCTACAAGGATATCCCTTGCGCCAATAATGGTTGATCCTGCACTGCCAACAATGGACGGGCCGTAGTCTGGTATGTATCTCCCGGAACCTATGGATTCCCTGAGCTGTTCAATCTGGAAGCTTTTATTGCGTATATTTTCAAGGCTTTTCCTCTCAGGGGACAGTGCAGAATTTGCGTACATGAAAACAGGGATGCCCAGTTTCTCCCCAACAAGCTTTCCCACTTCATGTGATACTTTTACACATTCATCCATTGTTGTATCCTCCAGGGGGATAAATGGCATAACGTCTGTTGCACCGAACCTCGGATGAACCCCGGCGTGTGTGCCCATATCGATATTTTCAGCAGCAATTTTTATAAGCCGGTAGGCCAGCCCAGCAGCATTTTCAAGAGTTACAACAACAGTGATGACACTTCGGTTGTGATCGTAATCCATTTCTGTGTCAAGCAGTTTGGCATCCTGCGTTTCCTTTACTGCATTTTCCAGAAGGGTGATGATATCTTTATTTCTTCCATCACTGAAATTCGGAACCATTTCTACAAGCTTCATGCATATTTATAATAAGGTTCGATATTAAATTATAGGAAAACATCAATAGAATCCTGTTTTTTCTATTATAAAATTCCTGAAAGATTCTGTTTCCATCATGCTGCATATTGTATTTATATCATCTGTTGAGGGGCGGTCATGATCCAGTGGCTTCACTATTTCCCTTATTTTGCTATAAATTTCCATTGTGGCCCTTGAGGGTTCAAGTTTCCTGAACTCTAGTGCCTGTGCACCTAAAAGGTATTCTATTGCGACTATGGTTTCCACATTTCTGTTGATTTCCACAAGCTTCAATGCCGCATTTGTACCCATGCTCACATGGTCCTCCTGATTTGCTGATGTGGGTATAGTATCAGCCGAATTGGGATGTACCAGAGTTTTATTGACATTGCACAGGGCGGCTGCCGTATACTGGGGTATCATGTACCCGGAGTTCAGGCCGTAATCCCTGACCAGGAACGGGGGAAGCCCGCTGAGGTTTGTGTCCACAATACGGGCCAGGCGCCTCTCAACCATATTCCCGAAATCAGTCATGGCTATTGCAAGAAAGTCAGATGCCATTGCAACGGGCTCTCCATGAAAATTTCCGGTGGAAATATACTCATCATCCATGAGCAGCGGGTTATCGGTTGCGGAATTTATTTCTGTGGTTAACACCTTTCTGACATATTCTACTGTGTCCCATACCGCTCCGTACACCTGCGGGGTGCACCGGAGCGAATATGCATCCTGAACCTTTACTTTCCTTGCATTTTCAACTATGGCACTGTCCTTGAAGAGTTTTCTAAGGGCCCTTCCAATAAGCTGCTGACCCTCATGCGGCCTGGATGCAAGCGCCCACTCCGTGAATGCCCTGTCCGTACCAGAAAGGCCTTCGAAGGCGAGGGCAAATGAACCCAGAGCTTTACCTATTAATCTCTCCGATTTTTTCACCTCCAGTGCCAGTATGCCGCAAATGACGGAAGTGCCGTTTATCAGTGCCACACCCTCCTTCTCTCCATAGCTGTATGGCTTTTTCCCAAGCTGCCTGAACACCTCACCTGAATTCATTCTTTTTCCGTTGTAGAATACATCGCCTTCCCCCATTATTGCAAGGCCTATATGCGCCAGTGGCGCAAGATCTCCACTTGCACCCACAGACCCATATCTGGGAACAACCGGGATTATACTTTCATTTATCATGAAGAGTATGAAATTTATTAGCTCCTCTGATACACCGGAATAGCCCTTTACCAGTGTGTTTGCCCTTATAAGCATAATAGATTTCACGGTTCTTTTATCCAGTGGCTCCCCGGTTCCTGCGGAATGGCTCCTGATCAGGTTTATCTGAAGCTGTACTGTATTATTTTTTTCCACGTTTACATTCAGAAGCGACCCGAACCCAGTATTCACACCATATACGGGCTTTCCAGATTCCAGTATTTTCATTAAGGATCTCTTGGATTTTCTTATCTGTTCCATGGCAGAATCTGCTATCCCTGCCTTTTCCCCGTTATCAGCAACTGCAATTACATCCTCTATGCTAAGGCTGTTTCCGTCAATGTAAATCATGATAATTATAATGCCAGATAATATATTAAACTACGCCACGGCTCAAAAATAACATTATTATAATGAGAATTATAATGAAAACTCAGTCATCTTTTGGCTCGAGCTTCTCCCTGAGTATTGAAGTTATGTATTTTGCTGCTACGTTGAATTCGAGCTTGGGGGGCATGGGAGTTTCATCTGTCTCTGTTATAACATCAAGCACTGTTGGGCCCTTTGAAACAAAGAATTCATCCATTTTACTTTCCAGGTCCTCCAGGTTTTCCAGTCTTATGCCGGTAGCCCCTGAGGCTTCTGCCAGTTTAGAAAAGTCAGGATTGTAAAGATCCACACCGTATTCCGGATATCCCATAACTTCCTCCTCAAGCTTGATCATCCCGAGTATGTTATTATCGAAAACAACTAACTTGACAGGAAGTTTATACTTCATTGCCGTTATAATTTCCATGGAGGTCATTGCAAAACTGCCGTCACCTATTATTCCGTATACCGTTTTTCCAGAGGCCAAGGCCAGCCCTATTGATCCGGGAATTCCAGCACCCATGGTGCCCAGCCATGATGAGAAGAAGAATTTATTGTTATGTTTTGCCTCTATAAACCTGTTGACCCACAGGGTAACATTGCCTGTATCGCCAATTATGATATCGTCATCCTTCAAACGCCGGGATATGGCATCTGCAACCACCTCCGCCCTCAGAGGCTTTCTCATGTCAGATACCTTTTTCTGCATCTCCCTGGACCATTTATCTCTTTCATCCTTCATTTTAGAATAATATTTGTCTTCTTTAGCCTGGACATTTATTTTGTCAAGGAAATATTTTATATCGCATAGATAAGAGTAATCAGCCTTCATAATTCTGTTTAGGTCTTCTATTCTATTGTTAACCTGTATATTTTTCACCTTTTTCAGGAAGGCAGTATAAGGAAACACAGTTCCTAGGAATATTATCAGATCGGAATTGTTTATGGCCTTTACAGATGGCTTGGTGCCAAGCAGCCCGATTCCCCCCATGACCTTTTCGTCACTATCCGGCAGGGTTCCCTTGCCATTCAGCGAATAGACAACAGGGGCACCGATTTTTTCCGCAAATTTATTGATTTCATCTGGGTACTGCCTGGATCCTCCACCTATGAATATTAAAGGCCTGTTGCTGGAATTAATCAGTTTCTCTGCCTCCTCAATGCCATCGGGGCTGTATGAAACAGGATTTATGTAGTAGGATAATTCTTCCTCCCTGCATTCCTTCTTAAGAATATCAACGGGCATGTCTATATGTCCAACCCCTCCCTTGATAATTGCCTCCCTGCATGCCTTCCATACAAGAAACTGGGCATTATCCGGATTCACTATCCGTGCATTGAAAACCGATACATCATCAAATAGCTTCACAAGATCCACTTCCTGAAAGTACTCATGCCCCAGGAGGTCTGTCTCTATCTGGCCCGTTAGTGCTATAACCGGTACATGCTGCATCTTTGCGTCGTAAAGGCCATTTAAAAGATGCACAGACCCTGGCCCTGAGGTTCCCATGCATGCAGATAGCCTGCCGGAATATTTAGACTCAAATGATGCACTGAGTGCCCCGCCTTCCTCGTGCCGCACCTGGATATAATCAATGTCATGATTCCTTCTGATGGAATCAACAATAGGATTCAGTGAATCCCCGGGTATAGCATAGATTCTATTTACTCCGAAATTTACCAGTGTTTTTACGATTATATCTGCCACAGTTGCCATAATTTAATATTTAGTCATTGTTTAAATTATTTTTGAATTTTTATCAATATTTATGCTTTAACATAAAAATAATTTTATCCGGTATAGTACAACATAAATCTAACCTGCACTGCTTCCTATAAATAAGTATTATATAATTATAACATATTTATTTTCATGAGCTTTGACCTTGTGCTGGAGGATGGAAACGTTTTTCTCGACGGTGAACTGAGGAGGACTTCCATAGGGATAAAGGACGGAAAAATCGCTGCTATTGGAATCATATCAGAATTTTCCGGTTTCGACAAAAAGATTAATCTATCGGGGAAATTAGTAATACCGGGTGGTGTAGACCCGCACACCCATATAGAAGGATACTCTAGGGCTGGAACCATTAAAAATGGGACAGAATCAGCCGCCATAGGAGGCACCACAAGTGTGCTTGACTTTTCACAGGCTAATAAGAATGAGGATACTGTTGCTGCAGCAGCATCCAAGATAAAGAGGTTTTCAGATAGCAGCCCACTGGATTTTACAATAAAACCCATGATGGTAACAGAGGATTTCAGTTCCCCTGAGAGGCTGGAAACCATTTTCTCTGAATTATCGAAGCTTGGAGTTATGGCTGTAAAAATATTCACAACGTATAAGAATCTTGGTAGGTATGCCAATAATTACCAGATACTTCAAGGGATGAATACAGCAAAAAAACACGGTATAATGGTGCAGATACACGCGGAAAACAACGATTTCCTGGAGGGAAACATGGAGGCGCTGCTGAAAGAGTGGAAAACCGATGCAGAATATCATGCTCTGAGCAAGCCCCCGGTTAGCGAGGATGTTGCCGTTGCGGATTCAGCAGTAATGGCAGGGGATTCAGGCGCAAAGGTATACTGTGTACATCTTTCTACCAGAAATTCCCCGGAAATTATTGACAACGCCAGAAAGCACGGAGTTAACATATATGGAGAGACATGCCCACAGTACCTCATACTGGACGACAGTTTCCTAAAGGGGAAGAATGGAAATGAATACATATGCAGCCCACCGCTGAGAAAGAAAGAGGACAATGAAATGATGTGGAAGGCTATATCTTCCGGGAAAATACAGGCAGTCGGGTCTGACCATGTTCCTTTCCTTTCAGATCAGAAGAAAGACCTGCCATTTAATAAGGTGCCAAATGGAATACCGGGTATTGAAACACGATTGCCACTCCTGTTTTCTGAAGGAGTCCAGAAAGGGAGAATCACACTGGATCAGTTCGTTAATGTAATAAGCACATCACCTGCCAGAATATTCAATCTTTATCCCAGAAAGGGAATCATTTCCATTGGCAGTGATGCAGACATAACAGTAATAGACCAGAATATGGAACATGGATTAAGGGCTGAAGACCTCCATATGGGCACCGACATAGCGATATACAGCCATATGAAAACACAGGGATGGCCTGTCCTTACAGTGGCAGGAGGCGAAATCGTTGCCCGGGATGACACCTTCACCGGTACTGGAAGGAGAGGAAAATTTCTTGGCAGGGAGGCGATATGAATGGAGAACAGAGAAAGAATCAGGGAAATTCTTATAGAACAGGGTTCCATAGGTCGTGAAAATGGAAAAAAAATATCCAGATATATTGACCTGACGGCAGATGATGGCGTTACAAGGCCCGCCGGTACTGACCCTGACAAAAAGACCAGGGATTATTTCACTGAACTCTGCAGAAAAAATGGATTCGACCCCTTCGTGGATGTTTTCGGCAATATATTTGTGACACTTCAGGGTACAGATCCTGGAATTATAATGATGGGATCACATCTGGATTCTGTAGTCCATGGAGGGATGTTCGATGGGGCCATGGGTGTATTCAGTTCACTTGAAGTCCTGCTGAGATTAAAGGAATCTGGATACAAAAATAAGAAAACACTGGTTGTTGCAGCCTTTACAGGGGAGGAGGGATCTGCATTCCACCAGCCCATGCTGGGCAGCAATGGTTTTACCGGAAACATTCCCAGGGAAAAATTATGGGCAATAAAAAACAGGGATGGGGTTGACTTCAAATCGGCAATGCAGAGGATAGAGTACCTGGGAGATTCTGAATTTCC
>JAKAAK010000059.1 GCA_021797025.1 Thermoplasmata archaeon | reverse complement strand
TTCATAAAAATAAAAAATTATCTGGCCTTTACAACTTTTTCAATGCTTGGCCTTTCCTTGATAAACACCCTTGAACCACATTCACATTCAATATCTGTGGTCCCGAATGATTTTTCAAGCTGTCTGCCACATCTGATACATTTATACATGGTTGTTTATCTCCTTTACAGTCTCGCTGCTGTATTCAGGAGTATAGGATCCGCCTGCAAATTTATAGCTGCAGTGCCTGCATTCCCATATTCCGTTGGCAATTCTCTTTACCTTTTTCTGCTTGCATGATGGGCATATGTAGAAACTTGTTTTCTGCGTGTATACCTTATTCCATGCCTTTCTTACCGTAACACCGTACCGGGGACCAAAACGCCCGGATGCCCCTACTTTTACTGTGTGTTTTGTCATATATTCACCTTAAATATGTCTCCCTTAACTTGTTACCTATATTACTTGATGTTTTTATAGCTTTCCTTATTTCATCCAGGGAAAATTCTCCTATATCTCCCTTTTGCATCGCATGTATATTATGATCCTCCGAAATGGTAACGGTTATTCTTCCATTTGAAACCTGTTCTTCTTCCAGATCAGGATCGCATACCAGTTCATCCCCTATCTTTGCCATGGTAATAGAGACAGGTGTTGCATTGATTGGAAGTGCATAATCCTTCTGCCCTATTTTCGATGCTGGGACAACTGTGTTTTTCAAAGCGGTGACAGCTGCCAGTGTTGCTGCATCTATTATATTTCCATCATAGTTCAGGACATCTATATCTACAAAGATCATCCATACACGTTTTCCGGATTCTATCACGAGTTTTGATGTATCAACCATCTTGCTTTCCCTGATTCCCCTGTCAACTACTCTGGAATACTCTATAGCCTGTTCGCTGGGTGGACCTGATTCAAATGTGGGGAATGCCATGGGGAGCAACTCTATATTGAGTGCCATGACTCCGCTATCGGGAGAATCCTCGAAGGGATCTCCCTCTTCAACCTTTATACCGGCTACAACCTTTGTCTTTCCTATTTCTACCATTGCAGAACCTGCTGCCTTCGGTACGAAATTTTCTGTAATTTTTATTTCCCTGTAATCATCCAGGGATCTTCCATCCAGACGCTTTCCTGTTTTTATACTTTCCAGTATGAATCCCTTTCTGATTTCTGATAATACTGCACTTGCATCCATCGGCATCTTACTCACCATCCTCTAAACTATATTTATCCATCAATGCGTTTTTCTGTAATTCTGAAATGCGTGGCATTGCTTCCATCATCATTGATGTAGCCTCATTGAATTCCTCTTCAGTAACATCGCCATCAAGCTGGAGCAGGACAACTTTGCCTGTTCTGGGCAGGATTGCCATGGGTATATCCGCCTGGCCGAAGTTATCTTCATCCTTTGATAGATCCAGGACAACTTTTCCATCTGCTTTTCCTGCTGTGCAGCCGACCACAAGGTCTCTCATGGGAACCCCTGCATCTGCCACTGCAACAGATGATGCGGTAAGACTCGCTATTCTGGTGCCTGCATCTGCCTCTAATACCTGGATAAACACATCTACCTCTGCCCTGGGAAGTTTTTCCAGCACTATAGCAGATGAAAGTGCTTCAGAAACAACTTTTGATATCTCCATGGTTCTTCTATCAGGTCCCGGCCTTTTCCGCTCCTCCACGGAGTAACCGGACATGTTGTATCTGGCCTTTACTATTGCACGATCTATATTCTGTGCATGCTTCGGGTATGCTTCCCTCACATAAACTGCTACTATGATCTTGTTAGCTCCCCATTCTATAAATGCAGATCCGTCTGCCCTCTGCACAACGCCTGTTTGAATTTTAATCGGGCGCATTTCATTGTTTGCACGGCCATCCAGCCTCAGTCCATCGTCTCTTATAAGTTTGATATTTCCTTCCATTAATTTTCACCTTTCATCTTTTTCAGGTATTCTTCCATTCTGTCAGTTAAGCCAATTGTATGTGCCTCTTTTTCTACAATTCTGATTGCATCAATGGCCTGTTTTACATTTTCGATTTCTCCATCTACCCATATGAACCCATTCTGCCCCACAATTATTTTTGTGTCTGTATAGGTTTTTATAATATTTATCATATTTCCGCCCTTTCCGATAACACGTGGCACTTTTGGCGGCTTGACCGATATGATTCTTCCGGTTTCCAGTTTCCGCATTCCGTTATCCCTCATGGAAATCCAGCTTTCCTTGATTTCATTTGAGACCGATATCCTTGCGTAAACATAGTCGCCAACCTTCAGATATCTTTCAAGGTCTCCTGATGAAACGTGCCATGGAGAATCGTTCATGTGCAGAAGAGAGTAATATGGAGAATTTATATCAACGGTCCACATTGTTGGGCCTATATCCATTATCTTGCCGATAATCTTGTCATTAACCCTGGGAAGATAGGGGCTGTTGAAGGGAGCCACATCAATAAATTTCTCGCTTTCCTGAATAACGCCAAAGTATTCAGAAAAAAATTCTGAATTAGATTCATACATACCATTTCGGGGTTTTAAATCGCCTGTTTCTATTTTATCCCCTGGATAAACTATTTTTTTTGTCTCCAATTGAATACACCTTTTACTTTATGAAATATACCTTCGTAATATATTTATCTTTGTCATTAATTGAAAGTTAATATATAAATAATTTTAATACTTCCATGTTATTTTAAATTATTTTAACAGTTTAACGTCAGCTTCCCCGTTTGTTTTTCTGTTGACAAGATCTATCAAATCTCCCTGCATTCCTGCAGGTATTTCTATTACGCATATATATTCACCTGCGTTGGACCATTCTTCTTTCAGTATAATTCCCATGCGGGATAGGTCTCCATACAGGCGTCCATAAGCATCCCCGGACAGTCTTACGGCGAGCCTGGCCTTCTCCATTCTTATAGGTATCAATGGCCTGATTGCCTTGAGTACCATCTGGACCTGTTCCTCCACGCTTTTAAAAGGATCAATGCGGACCTTTGCCTCATCCATTGCCTCTTCAATTCTGATTACCGGAATCGGAGTGTTTGTCTGTGGATTTATCGCTTCCCGTACAATCTCATTTATGACCTGCCTGCGTTTTGTCTCCAGTATCTCCTTCCTCTGTTCAGTTGTAAGCTGTATTTGCCCTCTCTTTACTATTTCTATTGCTATCTGTGCTATATCGGTAGTTTTGAATACCTTTTTGAGGATTTCTTCATTGGTTCTGTCGCCTTTTTTTGCATCCTTGAAAACTTCTGGAATTGCCAGATCATTCTCCACATCTATCTTCCCCTCACGTATTCTGGACGCTGCTTCAGGATCAACAAGAATTTCAAATTTATAACTGTCATATTCAAATCTTGCAATTACTGCATCATCTGTATTTACCATAAATGATAATAGTTTATTTAAATAAAAAATTATACATTTGTATTTTTTCTGGGTACAGATGCCATGAGGAATAATATTGCTGCAATGCTAGCTACAAGCACAAAAACAAATGATAAATTATGGTCAAAAATAAACAGTGCCGCAAACAGTGTACTACCCAGAAATCCAGAAATTGCCTTGCCTGTATAGAATACCCCGTTATTTGCAGTTGAAAACCGTGAACCGAAAATATCACCCACCAGTGAGAAATACATGGATATCATGGCACCGCCGAAGAACCCTATGAAAACTATGGCAAAAACATATTCATGCAATATAAGGAATACAGACCCCAGTATCAGAAATATATCTATGACCATGACCACCTTTATTCGCCCTATTATGTCTGAGACATAGCCCAGTATGGGCCTGCTCACACCGCTCAGAAGCGGGAACATAGATACCAGTACGGTGAATTCAAACAGAGGGAGGGTTTCTCCCAGATATCCGAAGGATGCAGAAACCACTATCAGGGGGACACTTCCCAGAATAAAGGAAATATACAGAATCCAGAATCTTCTGCTTCTGAGGTTTTTTGATGTTTTCTCACCGGTCATGGTGCTTGATTCGGGGTATTTGGCCATTATGAGAAGAGCGGGAAGCAGGATTATTTCTGCCACACCGATAATCAGCATCGGGGTTCTGAATGATACTGCACGGGCGATGAATATATTGGCAACTGCGGCACCCAGGCCGAATCCGAGAGAGACAAAACCCACAGCAAATCCTCTACGGCCCTTGAACCATTTTACTGCAAGATTTGTGGCTAAACCGTAAAGAATTCCTTCTCCGATGCTTCCTATAGACCATAAAATATAGAAAAAATACAGGTTATGTATAAAGGATGTTCCGATAAATCCTGTGGCTGAAAAAATAGCTGATAATATTCCGATGTTTCTCGGCCCGTTCCTGTCGGCAAAATATCCACCCACCCCCTGGAAGCCTGTTGAGAATATCGCAAATAATGTAAAGGCAACCTCAATCTGTACCAGCGATACATTTAATCCCGTCTTTAAAAGGGGCTCAAAAACATTCCAGGAGTATTGGTACAGTGAATTGAAAGACATGATAACTATTCCTATGATCAAATAGCCCTTTCTCACATAATGAAATTTAAAGATTAAATATAAATGTTATTGCTCATTTACTGAGTTTTTGAGTTTCTTCTGCCTCTGGATAAATTTATGAAAAGCAAATATTCCCCATATGGTTTCTATGACACCGAATGGATACACTCCTGCAAGAGTGCCGTAAACTGCCGAGCCGAAGCACGTAATTCCGAACAGGAGTGAATATACAGGAGACCGTGATTCAAGAAGATAAAATACCATCATCATGGCAAGCACCACGGAACCGTATACTGTCAGATCCGAAATCAACATAGTCCCCTATCAGTATACCATAAAAATAGCTATGGTTTCAGACTAATACAAAAATAGTGGTTCCTAGTAGTATGGCAGCTACGAGGTAATCTATTCTTTTCGGAGTCAGTGTTGCAAGCTTCTTTATTAAAACCCTGCTCAGTGCAATGGTTACAATGAGGAGTGCCACTGCTGATACTATCACAAAAATTGATAGTGTAAGATAAACAAAATGCATGCCATAAACAACTGCAATAAGTATAATGGGGACTATGGCAGGATCCGGAATAACACTGACCAGCAGTATTGATTTTTCTATTTCTGTGTTTTTTTCAACCTTTTCTTCATGCCTTGCATTTATTATGATGTAGACTGCAACAAAAACAAGCAATGCTACGGCAAAGATTTTTAAATACAATTCAGGAAAGAAATAAAGACCAACAATTGCTATTGCAAATGAGAGGATTGCGGAGAATATTCCGTGAATCATACCGAGACTGAATGATATAAAACCGGTTTTCCTGAGTTTGAGTTTTTTGCCTATGGAATATGACAAAATCGGAGTCCAGTGATCAGGGGCAACCATGTGAAGTGATGCTATAAGAATGGACAGGCCGATCACCATCACGGGCATGATCAGGTAAATGAATATCATGATTGCTCAATTAATTATGCAATATAAATTATTGGTATTCTCTGGGTGCAATTGATAAGTTTAAAATTATTTTAAAAAATTATTAAATATGAGGTTGAGATGGTTAAATAATGGAAAAGATAGAGGTGAAAAATCCTGGTCAATATTATGTTAATAACTGGATAATTTACGATGCCCTGGATGGACCCGCAATAGATGAAAACAAATGGTCCCTCAGGGTAACTGGCCTTGTGGCAAAACCTGCCGAGTATTCGTATGGAGAACTCAATAAAATGAAGGGGATGGAATACATATCGGACTTCAACTGCGTCACAAAATGGTCAATAAAGGAGGCAAAATTTACAGGGCCATCCCTGCGGGATATTATAATAAAATCCGAGCCTTCCAAAGATGCTGAATGGGTTATGTTTATATGTGCCGATGGATATGATACACCGGTTCCATTTGATGATGCTGTGGATGAAAAAAGCATACTTGCCCTGAGGATAGATGATAAACCCCTGGGGATCAAACATGGATTCCCGGCACGGCCTTTCATCCCCTCCCTGTACGGATGGAAAAGCGCAAAATGGTTAACGGAAATCAGATTGATGGAAAAATATGAGGATGGTTACTGGGAAGCCTATGGTTACCATGAGAGGGGCAGGGTGGAGGATCAGGAAAGGTTCAAGGGCTTTGCCTGGAAGAAGGTAAAGAGGCATTCAGAGATAGATAAATAATTTATTATTTAATAAGAAGTTCCAGTGGTGCATGGTCTGAACCCGTAACATTTTCCAGTATCCTTGAATCCTCTATATGATCCATGAAATTATCACTGGCGACAAAATAATCTATACGCCACCCTATATTCTTTTCCCTGGCATTGAATCTATATGACCACCATGAATAATGCCCCGGTTCTTTATGGAAATATCTGTATGTATCAACATAGCCATGTGATAATATTTCTGTCATGGAATTTCTTTCTTCCTCTGTAAATCCCGGATTCTTCTCGTTTCCTTTTGGTCTCGCTATATCTATTTCCTGATGTGCAACATTGAAATCCCCTGTGACTATTACAGGTTTTTTTTCCTTTAACCGATCCATATATGCGAGTATCTCCTTATTGAATTCCAGCTTGAAATCAAGTCTCGGGAGCCCGTGCTGGGAATTGGGGAAATATGAATTGATAAGGTAAAAGTTTTCGTATTCCAGTGTCTGCGTCCTCCCCTCAGAGTCGAACTTCGGGTTGCCAATGCCCTCTGAGTACTTTACCGGATCGTCCTTTGTCAGGGCCATGGTGCCGCTGTATCCCTTCTTATCTGCCGAATTTATATATATTTTATATCCCAGATGATGTATTTCCTCCGGAATGTTTATTTTATCCACCTTTACCTCCTGCATCAGGACAATATCAGGATTCTCACTTTGCAATACATCAGTAATTCCATTTTTGATTGCAGCTCTCAAACCATTGACATTCCAGGACATAATTTTCATGAATTAGAATTGTGATTTTGTATATAAAATTCGGTATTGCGTATATACACTGGCTGAGAACTGATTTTTAAATCATTATATAAAATTATGAATTGAAGGGTATAAAAAGATAATTACTGTTTTTCCCCGTATGCTGCCCCTCCCGGAGTTTCAACTATCACTTCATCATTTTCCTCCAGTACGGATGAAAACTTGCTGGGCATGGATTTTTTCCGGCCATTGCTTATTATGTATAGTTTACCGGTTTTTCCGGGAAATCCACCGTGCAATCCCCATGGAGGTATTATGAATCTATCGGCTATAACAGAAATATAAGTCCTGCTTCTGACCCTGAATGATCTTACTATTCCCTCGCCACCGTGGAACTGCCCTTTTCCATAGCTGTTCTTCCTTAGATTATTCCTTGTGAAGAAGAAAGGATATTCTTTTTCGGCTATTTCCACCGGCGTATTCAGGGTATTTGTCATATTGCTATGTATTCCTGATTCCCCGTTGGAGTCATATCTCCCGCCATTTCCACCACCTATTGTTTCATAGTATGACCAGTATTTGTTTCCGAGTTTCCCACCAAGCATTAAATTCATCATTGTTCCAGAGGATGCAGCCGGTATGTAATCCAGGAATTCACTCAGTGCCCTCAGTGTGACATCCGCTATTCTCTGCGTGGTTTCCACATTTCCACCTGAAACAGGATAATTTTTCTCCGGGTTTACGAGAGATCTCTGCGGTGCCTTTATTGTTATAATAGAGTAGAATCCATCATTTGTCGGTATAGAATAGCGCATAGCACTCCTTATGGCATATGCCACAGCAGAAAATGTTACACCTTCAACGGCATTCAAGGGGTATTCAATTTCACCGTGTGTCCCTTCGAAATCTGCGATAACTCCCTTTTCACTTATTTTCAGATTGATGTCAATATTTATTTTTATAACGCCCATTTCAAGATAATCTTCTGCAGCATACTCTCCCGGCTTCCATGCTTTCAATGCCATAAGTGAAAGCTCACGGGAATGATCTATAAGTGAATTCCACGATGTAAGTATTTCTTCAGCGCCGTATTTGGATTTTAATTCCTTTATTCTGCTGATCCCCATTTTATTTGCAGATATCTGCGCATTGAGATCACCCCTGGCTGTTTCCGGATCCTTGAAATTTGCCAGAATCATTTTGATTATGTCCGGGGTAATGATCACGGGTGGTATAATGAGCCCTTCCTGATATAGATTTCTTGCATCAGGATTCAGGCTACCGAAAACGGGGCCACCAACATCGACATTATGGGCTTTGTTTATAACATAGCAGAATATTTTTCCCTTGTCATATACCGGGGCGATTATTGTAACATCATTGAGATGCGTTCCCGATATATAGGGATCATTTGTTATCAGCATTTCGTCTTCCTTTAATGCAATGCGGTGTTCATGCATATAGTTGATAATATTTTTAGATCCGATTTTGAACGATCCGAGATGCACCGGTATATGTTCAGCCTGTGCAATAATTCTGCCATCAGCATCAATAACAGCACAGCTGTGATCCATTCTCTCCCGTATATTTGGAGAAATGGCCGATCTCTTCAGTGCAACTCCCATCTCCTCTGCAATAAATTGTGTAGCCTTTCCTATTATTTCCCAGTCTGTCATAATCTCACCGCCCTTAATTCATTATTTTCTCCACGGAATATCTTCCAGTTAGGAGGCACAAAGGTGCTTGATCCATCTTCTTCTATTACGGCAGGGCCCATTATTTCCTCCCTTACCGGCAATGCGTCCCTGAGGTAAACATTAACGGTTTCCCAGTTCCCGTTTATGTATATCTTTCTTTCAACTGGTTTATTTTCCATGTTTTTACCTGATCTAACATCGGGCTTTATTCTCTTTTTAACTGCAAATACCCTTATTGTAAGTATCTCTACAGGCCTTTCCAGGGTGAACCCGAATGTTCTGTTATGGGTGTCTGTAAAATCTTCTACTATCTTTTCCTTTTCTGGCACCTCAACAGGAATTGTGAGTTCTGATCCCTGACCAACGTACCTGCAATCTGCATATCTGAGGAATTCCGGGTCCTTTACCATATATTGAAGCTTCTCCTCCAGCTCCCTGAATCCGGCTTCCAGATCTTCCGGATATGACATTCTTGCCTCGTATTTTATATCCGCAAGCATCAATCCGAGCGCGCTGAATACACCCGGTTCTGGGGGTATTATCACATTTTTTATTCCCAGTTCATCTGCTACTGGCATTGTGACCTGCGGTCCAGCACCACCGAATCCGAACAGGGTAAATTCTGCAGGATCGAGTCCCCTTTCTACAGTGACAAGCCTTATTGCCCTTGCCATTTCAAGGTTTGCAAGTTTTATGGCAGATTCCGCAACCTCATATGGATTGCCCAGTTTTTCCAGGGCCTTCAGTGCGAGATCCTTCCTGAGTATTTTATCAGAGCCTGACATTTTATCATTTATAATTCCCATTACAAGATTTGAATCCGTTAGCGTTGGCTCCTTCCCTCCACGGTTGTATGCCACAGGCCCTGGCTCTGACCCTGCACTCATTGGCCCTATATTCAGTGCACCTGTTTTATCCTTCCATATTACTGTGCCGCCCCCTGAGGATACCTCCGAAAGATCGATGAAGGGAAACCTAACCGGATAGCCGGATCCCTTTACTATCCTGCCGTGGTGTGATGATCCACCGACCTCATATTCCGCGGTAATGTCCACATTATGGTGTATTACCGTGCCTGCCTTGGATGTTGTCCCTCCCATGTCGAAACTGATGACTTTGTCTACCCCCAGTATGGAGGAAAATTCACTGGCCGCGATTACACCAGCAGCCGGGCCTGATTCTATTATGTTGACCGGTTTTTTTATTACCTCGTCCACGGATACAAGGCCTCCTGCATTGGACATCATATTTATTTCCGGAGATCCGAATTTGTCCAGTACAGATTTCAACCTTTTGAGATAGCCGGATACAACGGGCATGAGAACTGCATTGACCACCGTTGTTGAGGTTCTTTCATATTCACGTGGCTCCGGTGATACACCGTATGATATCGATATATTATCAAAGTACTCTGAAAGGTAGTTTTTCATATTGATCTCATTTTCCGGATTCATATATGAATGCAAAAAGCATATGGCTATAGATTTGACCTTGCTTTTTATAAGGGAATTTTTAACATTTTCCATAGTATCTGTATCAAGTTTTGTGATCAAATTTCCATTAACATCCGTTCGTTCATTTGCCTCATATCTCAATTTCGGCGGTATAAGGGTTTTGGGCCGGTGGAAATCCAGATTATATAATTCCGGCCTGTTCTGCCTGCCTATCTCAATTACGTCCCTGAAACCCTTGGTAGTAATAAGTGCGGTCTTGGGGAGCTCAAGCCCATATTGCCCGAGAAGAGAATTTGTTGCAATCGTTGTGGCATGTATAAACTCATCAATGTCATTATGGAGATATTTGCTCAATCCCTCCATAACTGCCTGTTCCGGGTTTGCAGGTGTCGTGGGAACCTTATAATAGTGTATTTCACCATCTATTATGATAATATCAGTAAATGTCCCGCCTATGTCTATCGATACTGTAACCATGCTAGTGGGATTGGTTTTTACATTATTAATATTTTCCCGAAAACCATAGATTTTTTTAATTTCGTGGAAGCTTTTCAATGAATCCTGAACTGATCATTATTCAATGTGATGAATGATTGTAACCGAGTTTTGCCAGGCGTTTTGATATTTCACCGTAGTATTTATTGCCCTTCAGAATTTCCCTGTAGAAATCAATGGCCTTATCATAATCACCGGTATTGACAGGTTTTGGCACACCGTCCTTTCCCCCCAGGCAGAATGAGAATTTTACCGGGTCAACAAAGGACGGTGCCTCCCCATAGATAATTTCTGATATATATGATAATGCACGTATTGTTGATTTTTGGAGTCCAGGAATATTCATCAGTTCTTCGAAGGTCCCGGGATTGTATTCATAGAGTTCCCTCATCCTACCCCAGTCAATTTTATAGTTAACATCAAGCGCAGGCGCAGACTCCATAAAATTATCCAGTGATCGCTGCCTGCTGTATTTCAATGGATTGTCCTTGATAACGTCTATAATGCCGTTTCTGTTTTTCCGGCTTTTTTCTGTGGATAAATCCAGATCTATTGCATTCTCAAACCCGGAAATGCCGTTTCTTCCATCATTGTATAGATTTCTATTACTGTTTTTCCAGTGGTATCTTCTTGCCAGGCGTGATTTTGAGTTCATGCCCTGGTTTATAATTGTATAATTTCCATTGTAATCCATTATTATGAACTGCATATAGAGGTTGAATCCATCCTGCAGGAGTTTTTCATCAACTTTCCCTATTACTTTTGCATCCTTTCTGATTCTTTCAATTTTACCGGAGGCTATATTGCCTTCCTTTTCAAGGGCATCAAACTCCTGCTTCAATGTTCCCATGTGCCTGCCCTTGCCACCAAGTATTTTTATGCTGTCACCCCTGTTTATATATTCCTTCAGGGCTCCAAGTGTTGCCGTGGTAGTCCCGCTGGAATTCCAGTCAAAGCCGATGGCCAGTGATAGTGAATGGAACCAGAACGGGTCTGCAAGCCTGTTGAGATAGAAATCATCTCCATAATTCTGTATTATTATATCGGAAATAATGCCACCGAGTTTAACCATTCTCTTATAGAGATACTCCGGAGGATGGCCGTAATGCAGGGGTAGAATAGAGGAACCATGGTTTTCCACGGTATGATATTTTCAGGACGTTATATATGTTTTTCTATGAAATGGTACAGAGTGACGAATCAAAGCAAGGCATAATCCCCTGTTATCTGGTCAAGCAGATCATCTTCGTCGGGGCCGATGCCTATACATGTGATTGTTCCCGGAATAATCTGAGTAAGGCCTGCGTCCATAATTGTTTCGCTGATTACTCCCTGAATTTTGCATTCTTCCTTGATTTTATATATTTCCTGAAGGCTGTCCACCTTCACAACAACCTTCTTCTGACCTGTAGCATACCATTCATTGAACATCTTCTTGTTTTTTTTCATGGAAATAAGGGTACATGCAACCGCAGCATGCGCTACCTGTGCAGCAATTTTCCCCTTCCCCATCGCGAGGTCTTTTCTTACAGCAATAACCATTTTTACCATGGGACATCCTTCATTTTAAATTTGTATGCAAGTATATTTACACCCCTGTGTATGGGCGGTGTTATAACTAGTATTACAATCACCGGTAATAAATCACCGTAAATGGACATGAAAAAATGCCTTGCGAATATAAAAACCATCAGAAATGATACCACAACAAAGGGCCACTGATCAAGTATTGATCCCTTTGCCCCGCGTTTCATGCCTATCCTTCTCTTTATGAATGACCCTGTAATATCACCTAAAAGTGACCCGAAACTCATGGGTATGAGTACAAGAACTGCATCAAGGAGGTTCTTCCCGTAATCCGGATATGGTATATTCAGTAAATGTACAGCATAATATATTATGATTCCCGATAGAATCCCAATGAGGGACCCGCCGATAAATCCTGACCATGATTTCCCATCTCCCAGTATTCTTTTCCCCTTATACGTTCTGCCCCTGTCAATTACAAAATGGCCTCCGGTAATCACCGCTCCGGGATTTGCAATGAACGCAGGTGCAAAAAGTATTATCCCATATATTGTAAAAAGTATGATATTACCCATAAGTTTCAACTGCCTTCAGTACATCAGCCTTTGTAATTATTCCCTTCAGCTCAGCCCCGTCCAGTATTAAAACAGCGTTGGAATATTTTAAAAGTGGATATATCATTGATATGGGGCTATTTTTATCCAGCTGCGGCAGAACCTTGCCCATTACCTTTTTAACTGTTAAAAGTTTTAGTGACTCTATGCTTGTTCCCTTTATTAGCATATCATTGATGTCCGATTCAGTAATTGTTCCTATTATACGTTTATCCGATGTTACAACAGGCAGCTGTGAATAACCTTTTTCCCTCATTTTATTCAATGCGGATATTATTGAATCATTCATTTCACATGTATCTACATCCTTTGTCATGATAAATTCAGCCTTTATATCTATATCCTTTGCGCGGTTGCCAGATGTATTCAGGTATTCAAATATCTTCCTTACCTTGTCATATGCAGGGTTTATTTCTCCCTTTTCCAGCCGTGCAATATAGGACTGGCTTACTCCACTGATCCGTGCAAGTTCCTTCTGACTTATACCCAGTGATTTGCGCATTTTTCTTAATTCTTCAATACTAGGAAGCATTTAATTGATATAATTAATTACTATTAATAATTATTTAAGTTTATAATACTATTTCAGATAAATAATAATTTATAATCCTTGAAAATATCCTTATAATGTTCATAACCGTGGAGGGGATAGACGGATCGGGAAAGACCACATTGATAGACTCATTAAAATCAATATTCCCGGATTTTTATTATACAAAGGAGCCAACGGATGGTTTTCAATTCGGCGATCTGAAAAAACTTTCCT
>JAKAAK010000058.1 GCA_021797025.1 Thermoplasmata archaeon | reverse complement strand
GCCATGTTGATAGCAAGAACCTATGGTTCTCATGTAACAATTTATGATTTGAGAAAATATGACAGGACACCGACACATGGCTTTAAAATGCTCATGAACAATCCCGGCATGCTCTCTGAAAATAAACTTGACATTACCATTATAAAATCCGGTGAACATAGTGGTATCAAGGAAGAAATAGGCAGTTATATCAGAACGGAGAGTCCAGATTGTATAGTTGTGGGGACCAGAAAATCCCAGAATTATAGAATGACATCAGATATTAAACTTCTCATCAAGGATCCTGACACAGATGCAATTCTTATCAAAAAATAGCTGAACAAATATTTTATAATCGGTGGCAATCAATTAAAATGAATTATGAAAATGAAAGGAATATTGTTTTAAATGCCTGCAGGGAAATGGTTAAAGGAAATTTAACTGTGGGTTCCTGGGGCAATATCAGTATTAAATGCCATGATGGGAATATCGCAATTACACCCAGTGGTACAAATTATGAGAAGAGTAAACCGGAAGACATGGTAATAACTGATATAAATGGTAGCGTAATCGAAGGAAAACTTGCTCCATCCAGTGAGAGATTGATGCATTATGCCATCTATAAGAAACGGCCGGATGTCAATGCAATAGTACACACACATTCTGTATATTCATCGGTGCTATCTGTAACAGATGATAAAATACCTCCTATAACTGAGGACACTGCAATGATTCTGGGAAACGGTGTTAATGTTTCAGAATATGCAATTACAGGTACACAGGAACTAGCAGATAAAGTAGTAAAAGGTCTTGATACAAACAATGCAACAATAATGAAAAATCACGGGGCTGTAACCGTTGGTAGTGATATGGAACGTGCGGTTATAGCAGCCCAGGTTCTGGAAAAATCTGCTCATATTTTCATCCTCGCTAAACTATGTGGGAAGGTTAATGTACTGCCGGAAAAAGATGTTAAGGAATTGAGAAACATGTCAGAAGGTTATCTTAATCAGTGGAAAAACTGGAAATAACTATGGTGGTCCATGGAAATTTAACGATTCTTGATAGTAATATCCTTAAGAAGAAAACTGTTTATAATATCTCATTATATTTTTAAATAAGGTGAGAAAATTCAACGTTTCAGAATTGTTCTTATTCAAGATATGTCCGCTAGCTCTGGAATTGTTGCTATAGAGATTCAATAATTATTCATATTAAGAAGTATAACCGGTGGGGATATCATGTCAGTTCCTTTGCCATGTATGGCCCTAATCTTTCATATCCATACTTTCTAAAATAATTTCTTACGCCTATACCGCTTATAACAATAATTCTCTTTTTATCGTATTCTTCCAGGGATATCTTTTCTGCTTCCTCAAGAAGTTTTTTGCCAAAACCATGATGCTGCCAGTTTTCTGATGATTCCTCACCTATTGGTACGATATTTCCCATTACCTTTATTTCCCTGATAACTGAGGAACCCATAATTTCCTTCCTGTGTGCAAATTCCGATGGCATTCTCAATCTCAGATATCCTATTATATCTTTTTTGGAATTTTCATAGGAAAGAAATATTTCATCCCCATCCGCTGCCCTGTAATTTCTTCTTATTAGGGAGTAATCGTTATGGAATGAATCCTTTGTAATACCCACTTCCCGACTTCTGATTTCCATGGTTTTTATTCCTCTATTTCTCAACTCATTATCAACAAGGTTGTGCAAATCACTTCTTTTAACCCCGGCATCTATAAAATTCACAGGGATATCTCTCTGCATTCTCATAACTCTGACCCATGGTGGCATATTTTTCATGAAATATGTTGCCATCTGTACAACTTTTTGAGTGTCATACGGCATGTACTTTCCTGCTTTCCAGTACATATACAGTGCTGTATTTTTAACAACCAGTGTGGGATATATTTTGAGCATATCTGGTCTGAATCTATCATCATTCATCGCCATATCAAAGCTTTTTATATCTTCTTTATAGGAAGAACCGTACATACCTGGCATTAAATGATAGAGCATTTTAAATCCTGCGTCTCTTGCCATTTGTGTGGACCTGACTATTTCTTCAATTCCGTGGCCCCTTCTGTTAAGACGCAATATTGCATCGTTTAGTACCTGTATGCCCAGCTCAACCTTTGTTGTGCCGTATGAAAGGGCTTCATCTATTTCTCTCTCATTGAACCAGTCTGGCTTAGTTTCAATGGTCATTCCTATGCATCTTCTTGAGGAAGTTTCGTTTTCCATTATGGATTCCTGCAGGCTATTTGACACATTCTTATTCATCCCGTCAAGGCATCCTTTAACAAAGGTTTCCTGATACATCTGGCTTCTTGCGGTGAATGTCCCACCCATCACAATAAGATCGACCTTGCTTGTATCATGCCCAATCGTTTCCAGCTGCTTTAATCTATTGAATGTAATATTATAAGAATCGTAATAGTTATTTTTACCCCTGAGGGCAGATGGTTCGTAGCCTGTATACGATTGTGGAGAATTTGAATCAATACCTCCCGGGCAGAATATACATTTCCCGTGAGGGCATGCCTCCGGTGAGGTCATAGCCGCTACCACGGCAACGCCTGAAACCGTCCTGGTAGGCTTTTTTCGCAGGAGCTGGACAAATTTTCTGTTATTACCATAATTGAGTATTTCCACATCACTTGGTACCACATCAAGATTAAATTTTTTTGATAATAATAACTTCTCTTTCTGAAGTTGTTCCTTGGTTTTGATATTGCCCTTAACTATTTCTGAGGTGATTTCCTCGTAAAAATCCATCTAAATCATTATTGTTTATAATTATAAATTCTTATTCATTCCGTTTTCATCATCATTTTTGTGTTCCTCCATATATTTCTTGCGTCCAATTGCTCTGATAACGAAAGAAAAAACTATAACCACTATTAGAATGACAAAATCATATAATGAAGGTATACCAAGATAACCGGATGCCAAAATCAGTATTATTGCAATAAGAAATACAACATTGGAAAGTATAGCATATATACGTGGCATCCTGTACATATTTCTCCTCTGTTCAGCTGCCGTTCCCTGTCCACCTGGATTTCCATATGCAGTTCTTATATATGGAGACATCACACTCATATACACAATTACTGGAATCTCATCATTCATAAAATCATATACACCTGTAAGTGAACCTGGTCCAAAGGTCAGTGTTCCTATTTTTGAATCGTCAGATTTAATGTCCATTTTCCTTGTATCCCCATCCTGATATGGTCTACTCAGTGAATAATTTCGTCCATTGTAATTCATTGCAAGATTCCTTGAAATAGTTCCCATTTCCATGGAACCCTGACTAACCTTATAACCACCAGGTGCTTTATCAATGTAAATACTTTGCAGACCAGAAACATTTGAAATTTCTATAGATTTTGCACCAAGATTTGACGAATTTGCCTTAACCTCGTAAATTTCTGTATCATCTTGATATATTTTACCATCCCTGTATGTGTATTCCACATTTATCCATTGAAAATTAATATATTATACTTTCTACGATTATAGACTTCCTATTCAGATTGTTTCAGCACATAAATTATGTCTAAAAATATGAATTCAGGAAGATGGATAAAGATTATAAATGCAGTGATAGGTTCCAAAAAATGTTCAATAAGAAGTAGCATTATAATAAGACAAAATAGTTTGCACTTTAAATATTTTAAATGCCGTTCTTATACAATTACGATAAAAATGTGACTAGGAGTGATGAACTTTGTATAATTATAAAGATTGGATTATTTTTTTTCGTTTCTCAGGGCCTTTTTATCTATTTTCCCTACAAGTGTTAATGGTAAACTGTCCCTGAATTCTATAATTTTTGGTATTTTATAAACGGAAAGCTTTTCCATGCAATATTTCTTTACTTCCTCCTCGGTGAGGCTTATATCTGATGGAACTATGAAGGCCTTCACGGTTTCACCCCTGTGCGCATGGGGAATTCCTATGACAGCACATTCTGAGACTTTAGGATTTTCATATAAGACCTCTTCTATCTCTCTTGGATATATGTTATAACCTCCCGCTATGATAAGGTCTTTCTTTCTATCAACTATATAGAAATAACCATCATTATCCATTTTGGCAATATCACCTGTATGAAGCCACCCGTCTGTAAGAGTTGATTTATTCTCTTCAGGCCTGTTCCAGTACCCCATCATAACCTGGGGCCCTTTTATGAGCAATTCCCCTTCTTTTCCAGGTGGAAGCTCTGTAACACCATCATTCACATCGACTATTTTTTCATAGGTATCAGGAAGTGGTAAACCTATTGATCCCTGCCTTCTTTTACTCTTATACTCTGATTGTAGAGGAGATATATTTGTAACCGGAGAGCATTCACTTAATCCATAGCCTTCAACAAGTGTGCCGCCTGTTATATCCTCGAATTTCTTCTGAATTTCCTGGGGTAGCGGCATAGCGCCTGAAATGCAGAGTTTAATATTATCTATACCGTATTTTTCAACTCTGGGATAATTAATAATGCCATGGTACATGGTAGGTATTCCTGGAAATGCTGTGGGCTTCTTTTTTCTAATTGTATTCAGTATCATTTTCTGATTTCTTGGATCCGGAATGATAATAAGTTCTGAACCCTGTAACAATGGTGTCAGCATAGCCGTCATCATGCCGTATACATGGAAATATGGGATAGATGCAAGATAGGATATTTTCTCTTTAAAATCTTCAGGGAACCATTCTATAAGCTGGTTTGCATTGGCAAGCAAATTTCTGTGGGTGAGAGTGGCTGCCTTTGGGACCCCTGTTGTTCCGCCTGTATACTGTAGGAGCGCAGCACTACTGGAAGGGTCGATTTTGGCATTCTCCGCAGTCGTGCCGGGAATTCCATGCTTATATCTGATAATTCCACTTTCTTGCTGTATTTTTATATTATTTTCTTTATCTACCAGTTTAAACAGAAAGGCTTTACCTGGTGAAAGATAATCATCTACTCCAACGATTATAATGTTGTCCAGAAGCTTGGCCTTCAAAGGCATAACTTTCTTCAGGGAACTGGCCATTATAACAATATTTCTTGACCCGGAATCTTTGAGTTCATATTCTATTTCCGTGGTAGTATAAAGCGGATTCATCTGTACAACGGTAATCCCAAGTTTCGCTGCTGCCATGAAAAATACAACGTACTGGGGTAAGTTTGGAAGCATGAGTGTTAAACGGTCATCCTGATGAATGCCGGTATTATTTAAAAATGCTGATGCCTGTTCAATTTCATTTTTCAGATTTCCATAACTGATTTTAGTTCCGATAAAATCTATGGCAATATTATCACGGTACCTTTCTGCAGACAGTCTAAAGGCCTCGTATATACTAATATTAGGTATATTTATGTGCCTTCTAGTTTCAGATGGATAAGATTTCTCAACTAATTTATCAAATTCTTCTTCATTGTTTGAATATTCCACATTGCCATCTCCATTCAATTCATGAAATTATATTTCCTTTATCGAATATGAATTATAAACTTAATAAGTTATCTGTAGGTACGAAAATTCATTGTTAATACCGAGGTGGATACATGATTTTAATTTAAAGAGATATGTTCAACTTCATATATAGTGGCTTAGTTCCGTGATTAACCTATAGTGTCTCCAGCATGACAGAATTAAGCCAATAGAAAATTATTACCATTTCATACCGGTTATTTTTTCATACATTTGCACGTAAAGATCTGAAACTGTTTTAATCATATTTTCAGGTAGGGGCCCTATATCCGGCTCTTTTGTATGTTTCTCCCTTGCATCAAATAATTTTTTATGATAACCGGATTCACGGTAATACTGTCTTACCATTTCTTTGCTCAGTTCATTTATCTGGCCATTATCGTAATCGTTTTTATCCCAGAACCTATCCTCGTCCAGCGTACCAAATGTATCTATAATAACAGGTTTTCTATCCATGCCCAGGGCAAACTCCTTTTTCCCATCGGCATGTAAAAGCCCTCTGGATTCTACTGAACTATTTATCCTTCTGTCTATTCTGTAAATTATTTCTCTTATGTCATAAAGCTCACTGAGACTCAGTCCTGAAATTTCCAGTGCTTCTCCAGTATTCAAGTACCTGTCAAATTTTTCAAACTTGGTAGAAACCTCGAAGAAAGGGTCAGGTAATTTTTCTCCGTATTCAGGCATGTTCTTGAATCCGATAGAATGATAATCAATTTCCCCCGATTTTATTCTATCAAACAGGGAGCCTGCAAGGTAATAGCGTGTAATGAATTCCAGGGGAACCATGAAATTTGAAAAAAACGGGTATCCGTGGTCGAGCTGCCGGTATTTTTTTACCCTCATTTCTGAATCTGATATCAACTCTATCATGTCGGTATCAATACCTATCGATGTTGCCACCCCGTACCAATAATTAGAGGTTCTGCAGAGTGATTCTCCCTTATGCGGGATGGCCGACGGAATAATTTTGTCAAACACAGAAATTCTGTCAGAAAATTTGAATATCAGACTATCGCCATCGTCATAAACATCCTTAACCTTGCCTTTTCGTAACAGCTCCATACCTGTAAATAGTTAATACGGATATAATTTTATCCAATTAATTCAAATATAACACCGGTTTTCTTTCAATACTGGTGTCCGGAAGAGTGTTCGAAAACTCATCTATTCTCCTTTCCACTGAACATGGATAATACAAGTGCCCCAGATATTATGATAAAGCACATTATGAACGCAGGACGAATATCAATCATAGATTATTTAATAATTATTTAGTACTGAGGTTTTTCACTTCATGGCAAGGGTAAATATCTAAAATATTATTTATGAAAGTCCAATAACCTAGTATGTTGCTTTATTTTGTTAGGCATGGTGAGACATACAATAATATTGAAGCCGTATTCCCATTGAATAACACAGAACTTACAGAAAAGGGGAAAAAAGAAGCACTTGACACCGGGAGATATCTGAAAAGAGTCAAATTCGATGCAATTTTCAGTAGTCCCATATCACGAGTGCAGGATACGCTGAAAATAATGGGCTTCGATAAATATGCAACCGATCCATTACTTAAGGATGTGGAGACTGGTGACCTGGCTGGAAGAAAGATTACTGAGGTAACGGCTAAAGACCCAGAATGGTATGCAACATTTCAGGATGGAGTAGAGAACAGATACAATGTGGAAAAATTTTCCAGTGTAAAGAGAAGAGTAGTTGAATTTACCTCCTCCATAGAGGCTAATAATTATAAAAACGTGTTAATAGCAACACATCTTGAACCCATAAGGGCAATGTTTTCAATTGCAACACTTACAGAAGGATTACCGCTGACTAAACTGGAAATCGGCAATTGTTCAATATCAATTTTCTCGCTTAATGATAAAAGGATAGAACTAAAAGGCTTTAACTGGTATCCCCTTGAAAATTATAAGGATTCAAAGAATAAATCATTTAATTGATTTATTCTTTGCAGAATCACAATAAATGGAATTTCCGGTAAATATCAGCGTATTTTGAATAATCATCTGGAAAGACAGTTACTGTTGTTTCATATCTTTCTGATACGTTCAATGAGCCTATATAATTAGCACCCGACGAAGGGCCGACAAAATAAATTATATTTCTCCTGGAGTTCCTTAACGCCCCTGTATGCATCGTCCTGTGATATCGTGACAACTTCATCTATATAATCTTCATATTCTTCTATGAGAGAGTTATAATCTGATAGGAACGGATTACGCAGACCGGTTATCTGAGAGCCATTCTCGGGAATTATCCCCGTTACTCTTATATTGCCACGACCCTTGAAGAATCTCGATAATCCTGTTATGGTTCCTCCTGTGCCTATGCCTATTACCAGATGATCTGGCTGGGAAATTTTCTCCGCTATCTCAGGTCCGGTACCGTAATAATGTGCGTTTGAATTCATTTCGTTTTCATGCTGGCCGGGCCTAAAATATTTTTCCGGACTGGCCAGAGCTTTTTTCACAGCATAATTTATGGAGTTTTCTGTACTGTTTCCTGAAGTGATAACAACATCTGCTCCGTACATTTTGAGTGTCTTTACCGTTTCTTCCGGCGTTGATTCGGGTACAATAATTTCACTTTTGAGTCCCATAAGCTGGGATATTCCGGCAATTGCAATTCCTGTGTTGCCTGAGGAACCCTCAATAACAGTCATACCCTTCTTCAGTATTCCAGTTTTCAAGGCATAATCCAGCATGAAGAATGCAGCTCTATCCTTTATTGACCGGAAATGGTTATAGTATTCAAGTTTAGAATAAATTCCTGTATTCCCAAGTTTGAATAGTGGTGTATTACCTATACCAAATCCATGGGAATCATCTGCAATTTCAGTTAATAATGACATGCATATAAATTGCTTTCATCATAATTAATCTTTGTACGGGACATGTCTACATTTCATCATGATCATCAGCAAAAATGAACAAAAATGGTTAAGTATCCATAAATTTCTTGAAAATTGAAATTTAAATAATAAATTATTTTCTATTCTCTATTTTTATAAAATCCCTCTTATCCGGACCGGTGTAAACCGCTCTCGGCCTGATTAATCTTTCTTCCTCCTCTACATACTCTGTAACGTGTGCCAACCATCCCAGAACCCTTGAAAAACCGAACAGAGTTGTGAACATGTATATGGGAAATCCGATTTCATTAAAGACTATGCCAGAGTAATAATCTGTGTTTGGGTAAATGCCCTTTGCACCGAATTCTTTGACACCGAGATCTTCCAGTTTTTTAGCTATTTCAAAGTATTTTTTCTGTTCCTCATTCTGATCAAGCTCCGTGGCAAGCCTCTTAAAAATTTTCATTCTAGGATCATATGTCCTGTATACCCTGTGCCCAAAGCCCATGAGTCTTTTTTTGCCATCCAGTATATTTGTTTTGAACCAATTCTCAACGTTGTCAGGTGTTCCTATATCAAGGAGCTGTTTATATGCAGCCTCGGCGGCTCCACCGTGAAGTGGACCCTTTAGCGCAGCAGTTGCAGCTGTTATACATGAATACATATCGGAAAGAGTGGAGGATGCTACCAGTGCCGCTGTAGTAGATGCGGGTACCTCATGATCAACATAAATAACCAGTGCAGCATTCATGGCTTTTATTCTTTTTTCATCTGCCTTTCCGAAGCAGTTCATTAGGAATGCCTCAGCATAATCATATTTTGGATCAGGATTCTGTAGCTTCATTCCCATCTTATGCCTGTAAATATTGGAAATAATCCCAAGATTTTCTCCTAATATAACAGGAACCTGTTTACTATCATTTTCCTTGCTCCACTTATAATCTCCTGATGATAAGGATGCAAATGCTGTTTCCATCATAGTGAGTGTATCCGCATCCCTTGGGAGAACAGAAATAAGCTCAAGAACATGGTCTGGTAGCGTGTAATGATCCTTTATTGAGGCTTTAAACTCTTCAAGCTGTTTTTTATCAGGTAGTTCACCCCGGGTCATTAAATAACAAACCTCCTCAAAATCAGTATGATCTACCAAATCATTGACATCGTAACCACGGTATCTCAATACCCCTGCATTGCCATCTATATATGTTAATCCTGTGTATTTTATGAATACATCCTCAAGTCCCAAACTTACTGCCATTTTAATCACTTCCGAACCAATCTGAATTCTTTACATTTGCAAGTTCTTTCAAGGTCTGGCTTTCCCTCATTAAATCCCTGGTAGATAGAATCCCGGAGACAACTCCGGTCTCAGATTTAACAATAAGGTGCCTTATATTATGCTTGCTCATTAGTACCGCTGCCTTGGTAATTGAATCATCCTCATGAATAAAGATAAGATTCTCCCTTGTGGCTATGTTTCCAAGAGGGGTGTTCAGTGTTTTGCCATCGGCAATTGCCTTAATAATATTCCTTTCCGTTATAATTCCGGTCAGGGAGGAAGGTCCTCCTAGAAGTATAGACCCCTTATTTGCCTCAGACATTTTCTTAGTACCATCATATACAGTTGCCTTCTCATCCATGTATATAGGTTGCCTCTGCATGATATTTTTGATTTCTAAAGTCATATTTTTAATATAGTTCGATTTAATTTAAAGATTATGTTCGGGAAGAATGCCTGCTTTATCGAAAAATATTCTACGTTAAAATCGTCAATTAATGAAATATTCTAAAAACCAAAATGATTATGTAACTTGTAAATATTCTACTGTGAATGCGAAATAGAAATCTTATAATTTTAATGGTCGGCATTTTACTGATCCTGAATGGATATGAAATATATTCCAGATTTGGATATTTATTTTATCCATCACCCTATAATTATTCGGTCACAGCTGCCAGGGCCAGATTTTATACATCGCTGGATGATGCTGTATTAATTGCAGGTGCATTTCTTATAGGCATGGCTATTTATATTACTGTTAAAGAAAAGTACACCTTACCCAGATTTAAGCACTTCTATCCGATTCTTGCCATCTATACTGTAATCCTGGCGATTGCCGGTGGATTGATACATATTATGCCATCAGGATATCATTATCCGCATTATGTGGCATTTTTCTATGGCCTTCCCATGTTCACTCCGGATTTTCTTGTTTATTATTCCCATATTGTAGGATTATACATATATCCATTTCAGATAATTTCATTAATGGCCGCTGCTCTAATCGGAAGTGCCATATTCGCATTTTCATTTGAGGGCTTGAAAATGAAAAAGGCAACTCCAATGTCCATTATCGGCGCAGTTGGAGTCTGCCCGGCATGTGCCACCGGAACTTTTTTCGGGATCGTAATAGGGGCAAGCCCGTTCCTCAGCTCCCTGTATCTGAATCAAATTTATGGAAGCACAGTAAATGAAATTGCCATAAGCATGGTATCAATTGCACTTCTGTTAGGGGTTTTTCTTTACATGATGAGAAAATATCGCATAATATTTAAAAGGCAATAAATTCCTATTTATCTGTCATTTTGACAGTGATCTGTTTATATATTTTTATACGATGAAATTTATTATTATTTCCTTTCAAAAAGATTTTTAATAGGACTTTGCATATACTGTCATGAAAGGCATTAATATTGTTGTTGCTGTAAAGCAGGTACCGGATGCCGATGACTTAAGGATCGACCCGGTAACCAATAATCTTGTCAGAGAGGGAGTGCCAGCTATTATAAACCCTCCTGACCTGCACGCCATAGAAGAGGCACTCAGGCTCAAGGAAAAATATGGCGGAACTGTTTCTATTGTTTCAATGGGGCCACCAAAGGGAGACCTGACATTGAGAGATGCCGTGGCGATGGGTGCCGATAATATATATCTTATAACTGACGCTGCAATGGTCGGATCAGATACATGGGCAACATCATATACAGTTTCACAGGGAGTGCATAAAATCGGCAACCCGGATATCATATTATTCGGCAGGCGTGCTCTTGATGGTGAAACACAGCAGGTGGGCCCACAAACAGCAATGTGGCTTGGCATACCCGAAATAGCATATACCGATAAAATACTTGATATAAATATGGAAACAAAGGTTGCAAAACTACAGAGAACCACTGAATTTGATACAGAAACCCTGGAAGTGAAAATGCCATTTGTTGCAACTATCACAGAAAATTCCAACACACCAAGGGAGGCAACGCTTGAAGGTATGATAAAGTCCATGACATATCAGGTTACAAGGCTTTCTAAAACTGATATAGATGCTGATCCTAAAAAAATCGGTCTGGCTGCGTCACCTACAAAGGTTATCAGGGTAAGACCGCCACCGAAAATGAGAAATCCGGAAATCATTAAGAATGAGGATCTGAATAAAACTGTTGAATTTCTTGTATCAAAAATAAAGGAATCTTTGAAGGGAATGAAAACAATGGAAAATGCCTATGAAAAACCAGAACCTGTAACAAAGGTGGATGACAGTATATGGGTCTACATAGATCATTTCAATGGTGAACTTAACAAAACATCACTGGAAATTCTGGGTGCAGCCAGGAGGGTTGCTGATTTAATGGATACAAAGCTTGGTGCTGTAATAATAGGAAACAAGGATGAACAACTCATTGATACATCATTTAAATATGGTGCTGATGAGGTTTACTACTGTGAAGCGGAGAATGCGAAAAAATATGACAATGACATATACACAGCGGGCCTGGAAATGATGATTAATAAATACAAACCTAACTCTCTATTCTTCCCGGGAACATCAAATTCAAGGGAATTAGCATCTACAACAGCAATAAAAGTCAATACAGGGCTTATTGCTGACTGCATTATATTCGATGTGGATGAGAAAGGGCAGCTACAGGCTACCAGACCTGATTTCGGAGGTAAGGAAACCTCTACTATTATATGCCCGAACAACAAACCAATAATGGTAACAACCAGGGCTGGCGTATTTTCAGCACTTCCTGAAAGAGATTTCAAGGGAAAAATCATAAAAGAAAAATTGCAAAAGGTTGATTCAAGATTCAAAATAACGGATTATAAAAATATTGAAAAGACAAATGTTCTCGCAGCCGCTCAGGTAGTGGTTGGAGCCGGCAGGGGTCTTGTCAATAAAGATAACCTGAAGCTTGTAGAGGACCTCGCAGATAAGATTGGAGGGATAGTAGGAGTGAGCAAGCCACTGGCTGATGCAAACTGGTATCCACATGACAGGCAGGTCGGGCAGACAGGCACAACCATCAGACCAAATCTGTACATAGCTCTGGGTATATCCGGTGCCATTCAGCATCTGGTTGGAATCCAGGGTTCAAAGAGGATAATTGCAATAAACAGTGACCCTGAGGCACAGATATTCGAAAACTGTGATTACGGGGTTATCGGTGATGTATTCCAGATAGTTCCTGAACTGATTAAAAAAATTGGTGATATAAATGCTTGATTATGATATAGTTGTTGTGGGAGCGGGCCCAGCTGGATCAGCTGCCGCACTGAAAGCAGCATCTGAAGGAAAGAAGGTACTGGTTATAGAAAGGGGCCCAGAACCTGGATCAAAAAATGTTTCTGGAGCCATGATAAGGAAGGATTATGTAACATCGGTATTTGGAGAGGATATGCCATTTGAGAGAAATGTGGAAACTATTAAGCTGTCTCTTTATAATGGAAATAAACCGGTAAATATAGAATTTCACCCTAGAGGTCTTGTAACAACCGGCAGGCTAAAATTTGATAAATGGTTATCCTCGGTTTCCGAAAAGGCAGGTGCCATGGTGATCCCGAAAACCACCGCTCTCAAACTTAACTGGGAAAACGGAGTTGCAAAATCACTTACAACAGACAGGGGAGAGGTATCTGCTAAATCCTTTGTACTTGCAGAGGGAGTAAATTCTCTGGTTTCCATGGAATCTGGAATAAAGGGCGACTGGACTCCTGAGAATTCTGTTCAGGCAGTGAAGATGGTTTATTCAATAAAGAAAAGTGATCTGAATACACTATTTGATTTACCGGATGATAATACGGGGATGTCATGGAGGATGATTACATCAGACCCTCTTGTTGCTGGATTCATGTACACAT
>JAKAAK010000248.1 GCA_021797025.1 Thermoplasmata archaeon | reverse complement strand
TAAGTCATCATGATAATTATTAGTTACCATTAAATTGTTATGTTTAAAATGTATATAATCTATTCGTTGCCTGTTATGATATTGTTGACTCATTTTAGTTCAAAAAATAAATTAAAAATATAGAAGTTGCGATCAATTTGAATGTAAAACATTGGTATAATGTATCTCTATGCCTGAAATGCTTTCATCTTATTAATCCTGGAATTTTTAGATTAGATAGCAAAATTTGCAAAAGGTTAAAATAAGCTAGATATATCATTTATAGAATGATTAAGTTCGGCGTTGCAGGAATACCACTTACCAGTAAAGGCAGAACGTATATAGACTCAATTGAAGATATAGGAAATTTAGGTTTGAATTCTCTGGAAGTCCAACTGTTGCGGGTTAATGTAAGTGAAGACCCTGCAATTGAATATGTTGGCATGTACCCTAAAGATGTGGGGGATTCCATTATAGTTGATGTTCTACGGCCTGATGAAAACGGCAATTACAGGAACATAGGCACTGAAAATGAAATAGAAGAGGACGATATAATACAGGAAATTTTCTGGAATATGGCTCGTAACTATGACGATTTAAAGAACGGTGCTGAAATTGCCAGAGAACTTGATGTAGACATTTCTATGCACGCTCCTTATTATATGGACATGTTGAACGGTGGCGAAATGGCCGAGAAATCCATAAACCATTTAAGATGGTCGCTTCTTATCGGCAGGGCCATGGGAGCCAGAAGAATAATAACCCACACAGGATTTTACACAAAGAAAAAATCTGAAAGCCTGAAAAAGGCATTTGATATATATTCAGAAATTGCTAGAGAATTTTCCCATGAAAAGGGATATCCGTATATAGGCATAGAAGCATCAGGCAAAAAGGACCTGTTCGGAACTCAAAAAGAGCTTTTTTATCTTGCAGAAAGAATTGCCGATATAGAACCTATATTGAATTTCCCCCATATACATTCTATTAATAATGGTTCACTCATAGATGCAAAGAACTTTGAAGATGTAATGAATTCTTTTGCAAAATATGCAAAATCCGATTTGTATACGGAATTTGGTGGGGTTGAATATGAAAACGGCAACGAATTAAAAATAACAGCAATAAAACATGGCGATTTAAAATTTGAAACACTTGCCGATGTAATATCTTCCGGTGACAGAGATATGAACATAATATCAATGTCACCCCTGTTGGAGCATGATGCCCAGTATATGGAGCTTATGTACTGGAGAGCACTCTCAAAAAAATACCAGAAGAAACTTGCAAAGAAAATATAGGTGAATAAAATGAGAACTTATCCTGTTAAGAAAACTGTTAACATAAGTATTTCAACCATAGAGGATGTTTTAAAGTCTTATAATATTGAATACAAAGAAAATGATGGTCATATTATATCATCTTATCAGGGTCTTAAAAAATTGGAACTTTGGATAGATGGTAAAAAATTATGCGCGGAAACTGAAACCGACACGGAATACAGGAATCCTGGAGAAACTATTAAATTCTATAATGAATTGCTTGAAAAATTGACAGGGTACACATCAAAGGAAAGAAAGAAGCTAATGTCTAAATAGTTTATTTGTTTACAAGATACAGATGTTTAAAGATAAATTATATATAATCAGCATTGCAATAAGTATCATTTCACTATTCTTCCTTATTATATCTATAAACGATTTATTATTTGGAAATGCAGCATTGATCCATTTATTTTCATTGAAATCAATAGGCGCGTGGCAGTACTGGGTGTTAATAGGTTCTATCATAATATTTCTGTACTTTGCTTATTTAACTTATTCAATGATCAGTGATATGTCAAAGTTCAAAACCCTAATTCAGAGCGCCAGCAAAAAAACTTTTATTTCCAACTTGCCCGATCTTGAACGTATATCTAAAAGATTTGGAACCCGTTATGATGATCTCCTTAACGAGGCAAAGCATAAATGGGGTATTAAAAAATAATTATTTTAATAGATTTTTTGCAAATTGGGGAAGGTAAAAGGACCCTGTTAGTATGTCTTTATTGAAGTATTTACCTATCACAGTGTTTTCATCCCTGGTTTTCAGCTCTGCAGGGGATGCCATGGTAAAAGACCATAACCCACTTGGATATGTGGGTATAAACGCAGTATACGTTTTCACATTTTTGAACACCGTTGACATTCCACGATATGCCATGGATAGTGCAGCCGGCTGGTAATATGGCGACCCAGATTGTGTAACTACTATTCCGTTATCTGTTAAATGTGATTCAATATCCTTATAGAATTCCTCAGAGAATAATCCCTCTGCCGGTCCAACCGGATCGGTAGAATCAATTATTATTCTGTCGAATTTATCCTTACTATCTTTTATATATTTTATTCCATCACCTATTATCAATTTTACATTTTTCTCCTTAAAAGACGATGAAATATCAGGGAAATATTTTTTTGCAACTTCAACCACATTGCCATCTATCTCCACGTTTACTATTTCCTTAATTCCCAGGTCAACAAGACGCCTTGCAGCCCCACCATCTCCTCCGCCAACAATAAGCACCTTATCAGGTCTTGAATTGAAATAGTAAGGAACCATGGTTATCATTTCATGATAAATGTATTCATCTTTCTCTGTGAGCTGTACCGTACCATCTATTGATAATAATTTACCGAAATCATATGTATCAAAAAGATCTATTCTCTGATAATCGGTTTTTATGGAAAGTAGCTGATCCTTTATTCTGAATGAAAGTTGCAAGTTCTCCGAGTACCTTTCTGAAAACCAGTTTTCTATTAATCTCATG
>JAKAAK010000057.1 GCA_021797025.1 Thermoplasmata archaeon | reverse complement strand
GTATGCCTGAGGAAATGAACAATCCATAGCCCTCCCTGTATATCCTTGATATCCAGTAGCCGTATAGCTTGGCAGCTGCATAGGGGCTCATGGGCTGGAAAACATCATTTTCATTTAATGCTTTATCTGCATATGATGAACCGAACATTTCACTGGTGCCTGCGTAGTACACCCTTGTATCCTTATAATAAAGCTTTACTGCCTCTAAAATCCTTGTTGTTGACAGTCCAGTTACCTCGGCAGTTGCCAGTGGCGACTCAAAGGATGCCTCTACAAAGCTCTGTGCAGCTAAGTGGTAGATCTCATCCGGTTCAGATGCCTTGAATGCATTCAGTATTGATGACAAATCGCTCAGGTCTCCTGAGATTAAATTGATTTTATCATATATGCCAAGGGATTGAAGTCTCCAGAAGTTGGGAGTGCTCAATCTTCTATATAATCCATAGACCTTGTAGTTTTTATCTAAAAGCAGTTTTGCCAGGTAAGCACCGTCCTGCCCTGTAATGCCTGTAATAAGTGCAGATTTCATATTGTAGGAATGAATTATAGATATTAAAAATATTGTTTATTATGAACCGGTTCGAATCAGTTAGTTTCATCTGTATTATTGGCTATTTCGATTGCTATATCTTTATATGCCGGTATTTTAATGTTATTCTCCTCAAAGTTCCCTGCTTCTACTGCTTTTATTCCCTCTTCCAGATACTTAGAACCACATTCCGGAGTATTATCCTTCATTATATGCACGCCGTATTTTATAAGGTCATTTGCACAGCCTGCAGGAGTAGTTATAACATAAAGACCCATGGCTATTGCCTCTAACCTGCTTATTGCAAAACTTTCATGTTCGGAAAACAGGCAATAAATAGATGCATGATTATAAATTTCTATCAGTTCTTCCCTGCTTTTCTCTCCGGTAAAAATTATCCTTTTATCCATACTATATGATTTTACCATATCCAGAAGTGAAGAGAAATATTCTTTATTATTTGCAGTTCCTATAATTTCTAAATTCCAGTCCGGATATTTTTCAGCGATCAATTTAAATGATTTTATCAGAATATCTATACCCTTTACCGGTGTAATCCGGGATACAGTTATAATAGTTTTATCTCTATGTTTATTATTATATTTCAGAAAATCATCAAAGACAGTATTAGGAATAACCGTCAACTTTTTTTTAATTCCCGGCAATGTACTGAAAACCTCATAGCCGCATGATGTTTCAGTCACTATATTATCAAATATGTGTGAAAGCAGTCTGTAATATAATCTTATAGCTATTTTTCCTACTCCTTTCATCCCTATTAGATCGGTACCATCATTGTCTAATTTCAATATAAGTTTTGTTTTGACCCTATTTATTCTACAGTATATTTTATATCTCCATATAATTAACCATGTTAGTGTTGAATTATTATATGTCATCAATATATCAGGCTTTACTTCCTTAATGATTTTTGATACTTTTCTATATTCATCGAAATTCAAAAAATTCAGCAATCTGGGGATAATTGCTATACCCGATGACTTTTCATCAGCAATATACCGGTCATCGAGGTTTCCTGTTTCATATATTTTTATATTATTTTTCCGGAATTTTTCACTTCTCATTACTCCAACTATCAACGCTACCTCATATCCAGCCTGAACAAAACCTATAGGTATAGCACCAAGGGCTTTGTGCTCATAGGTGTCTATAAAATCTGAGTATGGAAGGTAAAGCAGAAATTTCTCCATATCTTCATTGTAATAATATAGTTATATTAAACTTTATTTATATTTCGTTGATTTCTAATATATTCAATGCCTACTGCCTTTCAATTTATTTATTACTCCTAAATGTGCCTCTGCTACATACTTCCAGGAAGAATGTTTATCTATAAATTTGTTCAGTTCAGGGTCTTCAAAAAGGTACCCCTTATAATTTAAAAATTTCAATGACCTATCTGCCATTGCATCTATATCAAATTCTTTGACAAGGGAAACAGACTTAAAATTTCTATAAAGTGATAATCCAGGAATATCGTAAGCTACAACCGGTACATGCAAAAACAATGCCTGTAGCACCGAAATGGAAAACGAATCGCTATGGCTCGGGTAGAGCATTAATTTTGATCTGGAAAGTTCATTGTATAATTCATCATCATTGAGTATACCGAGATATACCACATAATTCTCGATATCCAGTTTTTTAATTATCCTGTAAAACTCTTTTTCCTCAAAATTCCGTTGAAATGTACCGGAAATTTTTAATTTAATCTTATATGTTTCTGTTATTTTTTTATGTATATAGAGAACATCGAATAATCCTTTCTGGTAAATTAATCTGGCGTAAAATATTATCTGATCACTTTTTTCTTCCTTCTGATACTTCTTGATTCTCTCGTCAATGGCATTTGAGGGATTCAATACATATATATCTTTAAAATTAATGTATAGATTTCTTTTATATTCATTATTTACAATTGTTATGAAGGAAAGATTTTTATTATGGAGCAATTTTCTCATTGTTATTTTTCTATTCAATAAATTATAAACTCCGGCAATAGTTACAAACCAGGATATTCGTGACATCATGCCAGAAAACTTGATAATACTTTTCATGGTACCATATGAATATGAGGTTATATCACCGAGGTCCTGCAGGCAGGCACCCATGGCTATATTGTTTAGCCTGCTCAAGCGGGATGAAATTTCACCTCCAAATTGGATATTATCGAGATAATATTGAAAGTCCATATCATATATGAGATTACAATTTGTTATCTCTTTACTGTAATTTTGAACAATACCATTTATCTCCGGCTTTTCTTTATAATATTTAAGAAAATATGGGCTAACTTCTATACCGGATTCTTTTAGTTTATGTATGAAACTGAAATCCAGGCTATCAGGATTTCCGAACATTTGTGGTTCCGGGAAAAATAAGATATCATGAAATTCTGGAAGTAGCTGTATAACTTCTCTCATGTGCTTTTGAGCACCTCCTATCTTTGTAGATACTATACCGTTGGCAAATATCGCTATTTTCAATACTGGATAAGTTGTGGTATATATATAAATATTCAGGAAAGAATAGAATTATAAACTGGATATAAGGCATTTCTTTTGGCTAAATTCTTTACTGCACAGTTTATGAAGTGTTATGTTTTTATAAAAACTAAAGACTTTTATATTGTTAAATAATATAAAATATATGGCAACTAAAAGGATATTAAATCCTGTAACTGGTAAATACTATAAAATTAGGGAAAGGAACACTTCAAATGGTACAAAAGGTCAGATACTTGGTCTATGGAAACAATCGACAATCAAGAAGAAAAAAAATAAATAAACGTGGGTGGTTGTATAAAATCATGCCTTATTGATAGTAATATCATAGCATATTGGATGATATCCACAAACATACACGAAACGGTTTTTGACAAATTGGCATTGCCTAAAAATTTTAAGGATATATATGATAATAGATACGGATTATCCATATCTTTTATTGAGAATATTATTAAAGGGGCTTTTAAAAATAAATTTGATTTTATTACATTTGAGTTTAATATATTTGAAGTAGCAAAAGCAATCAAAGACGAAATTAAAACTCTGTATTTATTTAATAAAGGAGTACCTATATCACGGTGGTCTAACACGTATAATCACGATAAATTCGACGAAGAAATTATATCTGCAATATATACAGGCTATTCAAAATCTCAGGATACATTGTTTGTTGAAAATCGGATTAATTTACAAACCATGCCATTTTCTCTCAATAGTAAAACATATGCTGAATATTATGAGTTTTATAATTACATACTTTTTAGAATTCCAGATTTATCAACACAGGATGCTTTAATAATCTCCGGAGGATATGTAGATCATATAGATTATTTTATTACAGAAGATAAGAGGCTAACCGAAGTCTGGAAATCATTTACTAAAGAAGATAAAAATATTAAAGGAAATCCTTTGATAGAAATCAAAAATCCAGGAGATTCAATGTTTAAGGCACCTAAATAATTAATCACTTTTTAATGTTAACCTATTACGTGATTATATTACACATAAATGATTGCAGACGTGATTATTGAATTTTAATACTGAACTATTTATATGAATGAAAAATTAACGTTAATGGATTCAGTCCTGTTCTTTGGACATGGAAAAACAGAGATGCGTGGTGGACCGACTATATTCATGTCTATATATAAACAATGGCCGGATAGGGAAAAACATATTATCTATGAGAAATCTTATTTACAGAGCTTAAAAAAATTAATTGCCTTTTTGAAAATTAAAAAAACTTCCACACTGATTCTTGAGAATGAGTATTTTACAGAAGTCTTTCTTGCTCTGCTGTTAAAAGTTCTGAATCGCAAATTGAACGTCTACGGCCCAGCCTATCATCTTCCCTCTTCTCCAGAGGCAGGTAAAGAATTCATAAATTCAGTAATTCATTATTTTGATTATAAAATCGGTTTATGGTTTATGGCTTTTCTTTATTCAGGTATTTACACTGAAAATTCATATATGAAAAATTATATTGAAAGTTTGAACCGTGACCAGAGAATAATAGTTGAAAGCCCGGGAATAAAAAAAGAAAATATAATCCCACTGGATAGGGTAAAAAACCTGAAAAGAGACATCGATCTCCTTTATCTTACTTCCATGACTAAAAACAAGGGTATATTCGATTTTCTTGCTGTAGTTAAAGAAATGCAAAAGGAACAGAATGATATAAGAATAGCCATAGCAGGATACGCATCTCCTGAAGTACTGGATTATATCAGTACATTTGCAACAAGTAATAATATACCTCATATAGAATTATATTCAAATATACCCGAAAATGAAAAATATAAACTATACTCCAGGTCAAAAATATATGTGCTACCATCAATAGAAGATGGAATTCCTATCACGTTCTATGAGGCATGGTCATATGGGGTTATAGTAATAGGATATAATCTGGAGACCTATACAGACATTAAAAATTATTTTATACCGGTTGAAAAAGGCAATGCGAAAGAATTAACTGATAAATGCAGAAATATATATAAAAATTATTCTGATAATTTCAATAGTTTAATGGAAAAAGCCTACAGATATTCCATGAATCATTCATATGAAGCAGGAATAAATAACATTATTCAGGGAATCCTCAAAATTAATGAGATGATTAATCGGGACCGGTAAATGCAGGTTTTCCGGTATATCCTTTTTCGAGCACTATTATACCGTATCCCTGTGCGTATACTCCATAATTTCCAGAATTATAATATTGTAATTCTAACTGATTCAATGAAACCTGTGAATTACCTATATTTGCGGTATCACAGGACCATTGGCTTTTGAAGTTATCAACCAAGTACTGGTAATATGAACCGTTGACAACTATATCGGGTGTATATGGAAATGCAGTTGCGTTAGGATCGTTTCCGAATAATGGGAAAATCTGATTTTCGGTGACAATTTTTGCATTCTTATTCATGGAAGCTGCCACTTCCTTTTCAAAATCAATCTGATGCATATATGTCCCGTTTCCCAGCGTTTCTGTCATTTCATATAATCCAGGCGCACATGGGTCTCCCGATACTACAGGCGTGGCAAGGGAGAAGCCTGCTACCGATATCACAATTATGACAGCTAAAGCGACATTAATCTGTTTCCTGTAATCAGGATGTTTATCTGACTTTTCAGCCATAGCATAAATTCCCATGATAGTACTAACAGCAATCATGGGAATAAACATCATGGTATACTGATAACCTATGGTATAATAGGGCTGGTAAATGGAGAACATGGCATAAAGGATATATGGAACAAATAAGAAAATAGATTTAGGGTATCTCAGGAAAAGAAAGGCAGAACCGCCAAAACCAAAGAATAATATAATGAGTTTCAGGTAATAGTTGGCTACAAGTAACTTTCCAACAAAGACTGGATCGGTAAACATATCTATTAGAAGTGATACAGGACCAGCGGATCCACTCACATGAACTGTGGGTACCCCAATAGAAGCGCCGGAAATATCTGATTTAAGAATTCCTGCAAGGAGGAAATAAGATCCAAGAATCATAATAGAAACTGCCAGATAGGCTATGGATTCTCTTCTTTTTTTTATTGAATAAAGTGATAATGTATTGTTGAGGAATAATTCGAAAATAATTAGCATGAGTGCAATAAAAATAAAGGCTGAATGCATGGATACTATGAACCCAATGAATAGAATATTCAGTACTATATTTTTCTTTATAAAGAAGTACAGTGCAAGGAAGAAGAAAAGCGGTAAAAATACCATCAAATGAAAATCAAAAAATATGGGGCTTTCTGTCAGGGGCGATAATAGAAATGCAAGTGCTATTATAAAAGATATGACCCTTTTGTCCGGATACTTTTTGCTGTTGTCTGTATTAAGTTTATTAAGAATGGCAAGGGAAAGATTATAGAGTACATATGCAGAAAGACCTATAGCAAATCCCTGTATAACAAGTAATGTATATGCATGTGGATAAATGAAATATGGAACGGTCAGCAGAAATAAAACAGGGGAAAAATGTTCTGAAAGGTAACTGCCGGGGAGAAGTGCACTGTAAAATAAATGCCCGTGTATGCCAGAGTAAAGTGCCTGTGTATACACACCCATATCCCATGCAGACATATCCAGAAGATAAAACTGGAGAAATGAATATACAGTGAACAGAATAGAAAATATAATTGATACAACTAAAATTGAAAAACGATACCTATCTGCTGCGAAAGTATGTGCATAGTGACGAATGCTTTCAATTTTACTCATATGGTTACAGTATAGTAAAGTTAGAATATAATATTTATTAAATCACAAAGGGGGATTATCCAGAAATGTAGGATCTGAAACTAAATACTTAAACAGTATTGAACAATATTCCTGTACGTAGTTTCTGAACGGATAATTCTATTATTTTCATAATAAAGAAGAATCTTTAAAAATAATTTATAAACCCGTGAAACCGGGATTAACTTAACAGACACGTATCATTATCATAACAGGATTAAAAAATAGAAAAGGATATACATTAAGGCTTTTTAATGGATATCAATCCATGCAGCAGCTCATTTTAGAAACATCTCTAATGAATGCCTGCCCTGCAATTTTTATGGATTCAGCCACTGTTGGGAAAACATGTACTGTGTCAATCAGGTCTTCATATGTAAGCCCGTGCTTCACAAGCTGGACAGCCTCTGTTATAAATTCAGCGGCATATGGAGCAATTACCTGCACCCCGAGAATTTTGCCGTCCTGATCTGCGATTATCTTTGCAATTCCATTGTTGGAATGAAGTATATTTGCCTTGACAACATTGCTAATGTTTATAATCCTTACAGTAAAGGTCTTTTTAGTCGTGATTAACTCCTTTTCAGTTTTACCCACGGATGCTACATTAGGTTCTGTAAATACAACCCACGGCACCTCATTGAGGTTTATAGTTTTTTCACCTCCAAGGATATTCTCAGCGGCAATTACCCCCTCTTTTCCTGCCAGAGTTTCCAGCTGTAATGATTGCCTCACGCAGTCTCCTGCTGCATATACTTTTTTATTTGTTGTTCTAAGATGCTTATCTGTGATAATTCCATTTTCCGTTGATATGCCAGCAGCATGCAGATTCAACGATGCAGTATTGGGCATTCTCCCGGTTGATATTAGAATGGCATCAAAGCCAGTAAACGTTCCTGTCCATGTGAGTATGTCCTTCTTTCCATCTACAGTTTTTATCTCATGGTAATTCACGCCCAGATGGAATGAAACGCCGTTTTCCTTCATTGCCTTCATTAATTCGCTGGTGATGTCATCATCAAATCCTTTAAGAATCCTGTTATGCCTGTTGAATACATGAACCTCTGAACCGAAGTTGGAAAGGGCATATGCAAACTCCATTGCAACCTCACCAGAACCAAATATTGCTATCTTTTTAGGAAGTTCTCTGGCATTCCAGATATTATCGCTTGTGTAATAATCATCCAGACCGGATATTTCCGGAACAAATGTTTTGGAACCTGTAGCTATTATAAAATTTGTTGCCTTTATTTTTGTTCCATTTACCTCTATAGTATCCTCATTAACAAAACTTGCCTCTCCCTCCATTAACTCAACATTCTTATAATTCTCAATAACATCAACATACTTACCCTGTCTTTCCTGGGCAACAAAGGCATTCAGGTATTCCATGAATTTGCCGAAATCCAGGGAAGCATTTCCGGTTATCCCATCGTATTTTTTACGGTTAGACTCATGGTATGTTTTTGACGCCTCTATCATTAATTTAGAGGGTACACAGCCAACATTTACGCATGTACCACCAAGAGGGCCTTTTCCAATAAGCGCTATATGCATCTGTCCGGAAGTTAGCTCACTGGCCTTTATTGCAGCTGCAAAACCAGCAGCTCCCCAGCCTATTATTGCCAGATCGTAATCAGTCATCCCTAACACTCCTTAGCTGTGCGCTGTAATTCCCCTTGAAAACATCAAGCCGGGGAAGTTCCTCAGGGTTTATCTCATCATTCGCCCTTACTATAGCCATGCCATCTTTCAGGGAAACGGTAACGTCCTGAACTCCGCTTGCATCCTTCAATCCACTGGTTACATGCCTTACACAGTCATCACAGGTCATTCCAAACACCTTCAATTCTATTGTTTTTGTCATAGTTATAACATAGCATAATAATATTAAAGATAACAGGTAAATAAAAGTTTACTTTTTCGGGCAGATAATAAGAAAAATTACATAATTTTTAATTTTATTTATTTAAATATTTCGTTTTATTTCTCATCATGGCAAGTGAAATCATTATTAAACCTACCTATTTTGGCTGTTTTCCCTTCATGTATGGCTTCTGTGGCAGTACAAACGACGAACCCAAAATAAGGCCTCCCACCGTGATAATAAACATAATTATCAGTGTCAGTAATATTAGTAAATAATAGGGTATTCCGGATATTTCTGCTGATAAAAGTGCACCTTTCATTTTTACGCCATATGACGGTATGAAGGATATGAATAGCCCGGCAATGGATAATATGCCTGCAGCAAGTATATACCATAATTTCCTTAACAGGAAATATCCGGTTACAATAGCTGGTATAACTTGCAAGTACCAGTATCCGTAATAGCTGAGGAGAAATCCGGTAATTATAATTATTACCAGTCCAGATAATATTTTATAACCATTATTCATTTGAACCACCGTACCCGTAGTAGAATTCTTTTGGCATGTTTTCAGGAATCAGTCTGTAGTATACCCCCTTGTTCCAAGGTATGAAGTTATTTGAGTAGTAATTGCTCAGCGGATTTTCTGATATTCCTCCCGGGTATATTCCCATAGAAGATTCCGGATGTGATAGATTAACAACAAGCCTCCATGATGGACCAAAGTCTGAGACCATGCCATATGCTGCGTTTATTGTATTGCCATCACCTGCAGCCGGTACTGTTTTTGTGTTCAGGGGCTTCACCCCAAAGAAGCTAGAAAGATACCTTTTGTGGATATCTCCCCAGTGCCAGTTATTAGTATTGCTTCCATACCTATGGATAAGCTTTGCCAGTGTCTGATTGTACGCCTCCAGGGATATGGATGTAAAGTCCCTTGCCTGGCCGTTTACGGGATTATCAAAGTAGGATGTGTTAGGATCATTTAATGTCCAGTTCACTAAGTCCTCTATTAATGGTCCGTGGTACATTGAATCGGGTCCTATGAAGAATGAGACATTGAATAAGCCATCCTTTGATGTAATGCCATAGGCGTGCATGTATGGCAGGAAGGTATCATTTACAAGATTCTGCTCCCAGAAATAGAATACGGTTGCAGCTGTAGAATCCACTGTCATGTTCCCATTCCATTGCTGCAGTTCCCTGTACAGTGCAGAACCACTATAATCAGCTTCTATGGAATTTAATAATGGTTTCAGGAATATGTTTGTTGTATAGTCATGGATGGTCAGCTGGATGTTCTCCATTTTTGCTGTATTAATTCCTGAGGTTGTATTGAGAAGCAGGTGTGCCTCGTCGGCACGGTATCCCGATTCATAATCCCATCCGATATAGTAGGGATAGTTCGGTGATACGGTGATCTGATTATCAGAGAATACGAATCCCCTGGCAGGGTCATAGAGGTATGGCTCATCCCTTAAGGGTACAAAACCCACCCAGTTTGATTGCCCTGTTCCATTCAGTACACCTCTGGGATCTCCATTGCTGATTACCGGGTACTCTCCGTACGGAAATATCCCAATATTGCCCTTGGAGTCGGCAACCGCCCAGTTCTGTATTGCAACCCTGAAATATTTTGTAAGGTTCTGCCTGAACTGGTTAACAGTGTGTGACCTGTCGATGTGAAGGAAGAATGTTAATTCATAGCTTGAGTTTAAACCGGTCCAGTCCATTGCAATCTTTACGCCTGAATCGTCTTCAATTACAACACCATTATCAGCTATATCCAGCCTTAAATGATATGGACTTGATCCTTTCACCGGTATTATTTCGTTGATTGTCTTAAATTTTACCCATTTACCATTTGAATAATAGCTTCCTGGATGGGATGGTGAGGTTTCTTCAGCATAAAAATAAGTTTCCTGTATCTGTCCATTTGTTGCTCCCCAGGCCAAGTGATTATTATGCCCGAGTATAATTCCGGGGAATCCCGGGAATACAACTCCTATAACATTCTGACCGGGAGATACAAGCTGGAAGCCTATCCATATTGAAGGCACACTGGTTGTGAGATGCGGGTCATTTGCAAGAAGCGCAGAAACATTGTCGGTCTTAATGCCATTAACAGCCCAGTCATTGCTGAAACTGTCCGATGATGGAAATGCCAGGGAGACAGGTGATGAATCTGATACCTGCGTAAGATTCAGCGGTATATTTACCGATGGTGTGTAAAGTGTTAGATTGTTTATATCGCCTGTTTCATTATATACAGAGGGATTGCACTGATATGGAACAATAGGATTCTGGATTCCAGCTGGATATGCTGGATAAATTGCCTTTATAACATTTTCAGGGATTTGCTGCAATGCATACTGGAAGTATAAGGGGTCAAAACCACCTGCACTGTTTTCCCAGAGGAAGGTCTGCTGTATGGCGAATATATTTGTTATGTTAAAGTCGCCTGGTTTATAGTTGAGCAGCTTGAAAAGCAGTGGGGTATTTTTGTATGATAGGTTATTAATATAGGCGTTTATGCCATCTACAAAATTGCTGGTGGCCATGTAAGTGTATGAATATCGGGATAGATTATGTACCTCCTCACTGGCTATCTGACAGTCCATAATTTCTCTGGAGAATATATCAGATTGCAGTTCACTTTTACCGACCAGCGATGAAAGGTTCCCCTGTGCCTCCTTCTTGATAAAGACCATCTGTGCAAGCCTGTATTTAGCTTCCAGATATCCCTGTTCATAGTACAGCGACCAGTTATGGGGGCTATAGATTCCGATAAAACCATCAGATTCCTGGAATGTTATGACCTCAGATGTTCTGCCATCCTGCGTGATATTTATATATCTTGCTCCGGTCCTGTATTGTGGTGAAACTGAGTAAATACCTGAATTCGGATTCAGAAGCTTATCTACTGGTGGCAGGGGACCTATTGAAATAGATATTACTGAAAATATCATTATAAGGACAATTATTCCAGCAATAAACCGTTTCCTTGAGGAAAAGATTTTCATATAAATGTAACTTATATTTTTATTTAAAGATTTTTTTAAGAACTATAGTTTATTACCTATATTTTTATACTTTTATTCATGAATCTCGGAATCCAGCTTTTTGCAAATGTCAGGCTGCATGAGAGTTTCTCAAAGCTATCCTTAATCCTGCTTTTCAGATCATCCTCATCCATCTTTCTCTCTATTGGATACATCTCTTTTTTGCCATGAAAATGTAATACCTATAAGTATAATAATGTTAGTAAATAAATATAAATTCTATTTATTTCAGAATTAAGGAAAATTATCTCCTTATAAGCTTAGCAGACAATTCCATAAGTGATATGGAATGCAGCCAGACCTTTCCAGGACCTCTCATATCAGCAAAGAAGAATCCTTCTCCCTCCATACCTCCAAGTATCATGGTTTTGATTCCACCGATTCTTGCAACATTATATGATACTGAGCTTTCAAATGCCAGTACATGGCTTAATTCAGCCTGTATGCCCTCTCCCTCTTTCAGCTCATATTCTATTACCTGCCCATGTCCATGAAGCATCACGGATCCGGTACCGGTAAATTGCTCTAGGAATATGCCCTCTCCTCCAAAAACGCCCTGCCATAAGCCTGCAAATTTGGATGAATATTCTATAGTGGAATCCATGCATAGAAAGGCGTTGAATTCAGCAAATATTGAACTGTTGTTGAGCTTAACCTCGAAAACCTTTCCAGGAAGAAAACCCGCTGATCCAAAATTTCCCGGGCCATCGAGCTTCAGCAGGAATACAGCAGACCCTGCCAGCATGTGTGATAAAGCTCCTCTTAACCCGCCTGCCCTGGTATCAAGCCGTACATCAGGAGTTTTATAAATCAGGTGTCCTGGTTCAACAAGTGCTGACTCATTTGCCTCCAGTGTTGTATGCAAATACTGGACATCTCCGCCTCTAATTTCATATTTTACCATAAACTAGTAAAGAGGATATACACTTAAATTTTTCTTACTGTCAATATAGTTTATTTAGAACCTGAAAACATATACTGTATAAATGATGCTATATAGGACATCTCTGAAGTCATATCATCCATATTTGCCCCGAGATGCCCTCCGTTTCCCATCATAAGATATGCACTGCTTACCGTTTCCTTCAATTTATTATAAAATGCCAGTGCATGGTATGGATGCACCCTATCATCTTCCAGCCTTGAATAAATGAATGTGGGCGGGTATTTTATGTTCTTTACCTTCTCCATGGGAGAGTACTCCTTAAGGAAAATTGCATCATCCATATTATCTGGATTTCCATATTCGCTGGTCCAGTACTGTCCTGCTAATAACTTATGAAATTTCATCATGTCAATTACCGGATTTCCAATTATTGCCCCATCAAGCAGTTCCGGTGTGGTGGTTAGGGTATATGAGGAGAGCAGTCCCCCGTTGCTTACCCCATAGCAGATAATTTTATGTCCTGAATCATGGAATTTTTTAATAATTTTCTGAAAGGATGCAAAAACACTGATTTTATTTTTACCCATTCCAAGTTTGTGCCATTTTTCTCCATACTCTCCGCCTCCTGGAAGATTGCATATGACCACATTGACACCGTGATCTAAAAGATAGGCGAACAGACTGTTGTAGGCAGGAATCAATGATATATTGAATCCTCCATAGCCATATACCAGTGTATTGTATGTTTTCTTCCCTGAACTCAGAAAGAAATAGTGTACCTTATAACTATCCATGGAAATAAAATCCTCCTCAGTATTGAACTCAGAAACAGGATTTGATTTTATTCTTTCCAGATCCTGATTTTCATATCTAAAAATTTCATAGGGTGTGCCGAAACTACTCATTATGAGTAAGGCGTTATCTCCATCCGAGTCCATGGATATCAGGCCCCGTGGAGAATCAAATTTAAATTCCCTTAGTTTCATCCCATGATTGCTGTAAAGAACAGGTATTGACTTTGCGTCCCTCATACAAACTACAAGAAAGCCGTCTTTTATCATTACAGCATCCTGCACTGGCTCATCAATACTGAATTTATCATCTCCGGTACTTATTATTCCATTTCCGTCAAGTATGAGAGTGTGACATCCTCCCTGTCAGTCTTCTTATAATTGTTTGCTATTTCAGGAACCTTTGCAGGATTTATCAAATGTATCTTATAGTTTAATTTTAATAATTCCTTAGAGAGATACTTGCCTGATGTTGATGATTC
>JAKAAK010000247.1 GCA_021797025.1 Thermoplasmata archaeon | reverse complement strand
GTCATGCCGACTATGTGCCCGCTTTTCTGCAATGCCTTGACAATATAATATTTATCCTGTGGGAATACCTCTGCAAACACTGAACAATCCGATGATGACACAGCATTATTCTTTACGCTGGAGGTGTTGCATAATTTCTTGTCCAGCCCTATTTCACCTGCCACCTCCTCGGCAATCAGTCTGTTATCCCCTGTTATCATTACCGGTGAAACATTTATATCCTTTAAATCGGAAATAAGCATTTTAGAATCCTTCCTTGGAGGATCGTATAATGGTATGATTCCCATTATTTCCAGCTTATCTGTTCCTGTTGCTATTGCGATAATCCTGAAACCCTGTGAAGAAAAATATTTAACATCATCCATATATGAATCTGGGATATTCCCTGATAGATTGGCAACAACCTGGGGTGCGCCCTTTATTATCCTAGTTTGGATTCCATGCCCCACGATTACTGCCTCAGTTCTTTTAATTGCCGGATCAAATGGCACAAATTTTGTTCTCAGTGAATAATCCGGCTTTATGGATTTTGTTTCGGCATAGTCCAGAATAGCATTGTCTATGGGATCCTGGCTTTCCCTCTCTGATGCATATGAAGCATATAGTATAAGTTCTGATTCGTCCCCAGAATAAACTTTAGGTTCCCGGAGGGTGAGCTTATCCTCTGTTATGGTGCCGGTCTTATCCATGCATAGAGTATCCATGGATGCGGCATCCTCTATTGCTGAAAGCCTTGTAACTATTTCGCCGCGCTTGGACATGTGAAGGGCACCAAGGGCCATGGCAATGGTAAATGTTGCAGGAAGTGCAACCGGAATGGATGCTATGAGCACAACCAGGGCGAATGGTATAACATCGGTTAGGCTTACCCCCTCGTAAATAGAGAAGAATACCAGTGCAATAACAAGGAGCACATCTATTGTTATTAAATCCTTGACTATGCTCATTATGAGCTCTTCTATGTGTGATTTTGTCTTTGCGCTTTCCACGAGTTCGGTGGTTTTACCGAAATATGTTTTTGAACCGGTGGATACAACTAAACCGTTAGCCTCACCACGTTTCACTATAGAACTGGAATACACTGTTCCACCCTTCTCCCTTGTAACGGATAGAGACTCGCCAGTAAGTGCTGACTGATCAATTTCCAGTTCATTGTCCATGATTTTTATGTCTGCCGGTATTACATCGCCAAGCCGGAGATGAACGACGTCACCGGGAACCAGCATTCTGGCGGGGAGTACAACCCATTTTTTATCTCTTAGGATTCTGGCCTGAACCGATAATTTCTTTTTCAATAATTCAACAGCATTATCTGCCTTGGATTCCTGCGTATAGGATATAACTCCGTTGAAGAGAACAAGGAACAGGATTATAATTGTGTCATCATATTTGTGAAGAAAAAATGTTATGATAATGGTAAGCTCAAGCATCCATGGAATCGGGGCCCAGAATTTTTTCAGAAATTTAATAATACTGCTCTGCTTCTTTTCAGCAACTTCATTGTATCCATATTCCTGTACCCTGTTTTCAGCCTCGGCAGTAGTCAGCCCATCAGGGGTTGCATTCAACTTTTGAAACATGGCATCCAGTGTGCTGTTATCCTGTTCATCCATAAAATCAAAAAACAATGTTAATATGAAATATAAATTTATTTAAAGTCGTAACATTATTCAACAAAATCCTTTGAATTTTTGATTTATGCTTTCTGTCGTTCATTTACTGCTATATTTTTCTGATGCTTCAGATTTGAAATAAATATTGTTGAATTGCTTCCGTATTTTTTGAAGAGGTATATTGCCGATGCTATAACCGGAATTATGAGTATGAAGAATGAATAATCATATCCGATGAATCCTAAAATATAACCAAATACCAGGGGGATAACCATGAATAATACATTGTTATATGCCATAAAATACGAATTTGCTGCACTCCTCTGTTCAACCGTTGTCCCCCTGGCGATCATGATTGTGGACATCGGGAATATTGAACCGTGTGGAATTCCAAGCAACATCATGAGAAGGATGAACTCAGTAAACGTGGAGAGAAAAGGAAACATGGTAAGTGCAAATCCTGTTATAATTATTGAAATAATCAGAGGGATTTTTATATGCTTTAAGGGGTGTATGGTGATGGCAATTCTTGTAAGGAATGATACTGAGAAGAAATAGATATATGGAGAATATGCAACTGCACCTGAAACATGGAATCTGGTTATCGCATACAGGGTCAGGAAAATACTTAAAGCTGCAAATGGAATATTGTATGTTGTTACTGTAAATATACTTGCCCTTAGGCCATCGTTTTTCATTACATTTGTCCTGGTTTCATTCTTTGTGTCAGGGAATTTTATCATAGTGGATACAATTATCCCTGCAAGGACTACCGGTATAAAAACCAGAAATACATCCCTGTATGTCACAAAGGTCAGTACATAATCCTCTATGCTGGGGCCAAGGATAAGGCTAAGGCTGAGGCCCACCGAATAAAGTGAGATTAATCTTTCACGTTCTTTCTGATCCCTTAACAATGAGGATGAAGTGATGAGATTGGGCATCATAATACCGTAAGCAAGTCCTGCAAATGCTGAAATTAGCCATATGGTTATGCCATTGGCAAAATAATAACCTACCAGCGCTACCAGTATGGCAATGTTGGCACCGATGAACAGTTTCCTCCTTAAGCCAGAATTGAGTCTGGGGTTAATATAAAAGGTAACTGTGAAAGTAAATAAATATATAATAGCAGATATGATCCCCACCAGAAAACTTGAAAAACCAAGGTCTATTTTTGCGAGAAGTGGCACAGTGGTAAT
>JAKAAK010000246.1 GCA_021797025.1 Thermoplasmata archaeon | reverse complement strand
TAAAAACTTATACCTATGTGAGGCTTATGGAGTCACAATTAAAAGTTGAAAGAAATATCCAGGTAGAGGCAATAAAGCAGAGCCCTACAATGAGCAGGGAAGTTGAAATTGTGGAGAGAAAGGGAATCGGGCATCCGGACAGCGTTGCGGATGGAATTGCTGAGTCAGTAAGCAGGGCATTGAGCAAATATTACTTAAAACAATACGGCAGGATATTACACCATAATACAGATCAGGTAGAGGTAGTGGGAGGACAGGCAGATCCTAAATTCAAGGGTGGAAATGTTCTCGACCCCACATACATATTATTAAGTGGGCGTGCTACTGCATCCGTTGGAAATGAGAGAATTCCAGTAAAATCACTGGCAATCAAGTCAGCAAAAGATTATTTGAGAGAGCATTTCCCGGATCTGGACATAGATTCGGATGTAATGATAGATTCAAGAATAGGAAATGGATCCGTGGACCTGAGAGGGTTATATGATACAAGAAAATTCAAAGCAAATGATACCTCTTTTGGAGTTGGATTTGCACCATTCACCGATACAGAGACACTTGTAAAACTTACAGAGAAATATATAAACGGCGACCTTAAGAAATCATTGCCCGCCATTGGATATGATATAAAGGTAATGGGATTCAGGAAAGGAAGAACCATAAACCTTACAGTGGCAGCAGCATATGTGGATAAATATGTTAAAGACCCTTCAGAATATTATGCTATAAAGGATGAACTTGTAAACAAGATAAAAGATAATGCTGTGAAATACACAGACGAGGACGTCCAGGTATTTGTAAATACTGGAGATGTCCAATCAGACAGTGTTTATTACCTTACTGTTACAGGCCTTTCTATGGAGAATGGCGATGATGGATCTGTTGGAAGAGGAAACAGGGTCAATGGGATAATAACACCTTACAGGCCAATGAGTATGGAAGCCGCAGCAGGGAAAAATCCGGTAACGCATGTAGGAAAGTTGTATAATGTATTGTCAAACCAGATAGCAGACAAAGTGGTAAAGGAAGAAGGGGGCGATATAAAGGAAGTCCTTGTAAGGATAGTTTCCCAGATAGGAAGGCCTGTAGATGAGCCTCATGTTGCATCTTTACAGCTTATCTACGAAGACAATGTTGACCCTTCGAAACATAAGAACAACATAAGGGCAATAGCGGATGACAAACTGGCACACATAGAGCAGCTAACCCAGATGTTTGTTGACGGAAAAGCAGATGTCTTTTAAATTTTATATTATTTTCCACATAAGGTAAGCATCGGATAAATCCGAGTAGTAATTTTTTAATGTTGAAATAATAGAAAAACCATTCCTTTTGTAAAATTTTATTCCATTTTCATTGTCGGTACGCACTTCCAATCTTACTGTGGACAGCCCGGCACGGACCATGACATTTAACTCCTGTGTCAACAGTGCCTTGCCTATACCCGCATACCGGAATTCCTGTTTAACGGCAAACAGTAAAATTCTGCCTTCCGTACCGGAATATTTAGCTCCAATAATAAAACCAATTACGGAATCAAAATTGTCGTACACTATAAATGCCTGTGGCCATGCCCTGTATAGGTCAAGTATCAGGGATTTAGTATAGTACTCGGACAATGAGCACTTTATTATTTCCATTATAGTCTCACTATCTTTTAGTTCGAATCCTCTGGGGTAACCAAAAAATGAGTTGCCTGCGGCCATATAAGCCATATATATGTATAAAATATTATAATGTTTCCAATTATACTATGAACCTTGGGATGACAAGCATTGCAAAGAACAGGTTGAAAAGTACTATAGAGGCCATTCCCACATAGAGATAGTTTTTATCTTCAAGAAATGAAAGCCAGCCTATAAACACCACAGTTATAGGTGTGAATATGAGAACCCACAGCCCGACTGTTATGAAATAAAGCCCATCTATTGCAGAAAGCCCGGATACGATCTTTCCCAGTGATACAGATTTTGAATCGATTCCATGTGCCAGTGCATAATTGTAACTTGACATCTGCGTTAGTGTGAATCCGTCCCCGCCATTCTTTGCAAACAGTATTATAACACCTACTATAAGAAAAGAAACGCTTATCATTACTCCAGCTTTAAGGAAATAACTAATTATTATTTCATCATCGTGATTTTTCATTGCCCTTCCTCCATTCTTTCCTTTTAGAATTATAATATAGAAGTGATATTAAGACTATAGATATTATAACGGATATAAAGAACTGTATCATCAATGAGAACGTGATCAGGAAATTTATCAGGTGAAGCCCTTTAAACACCATATCAAATCCTAGGAATGATAGTATTGCGAAGAATATCCATCTTATATTTTCATTAGAAATTCTTACAAGCACCTTTGCTCCGAAAAATGCCCCTATTAAAACCCCTATTGCCGTCGCTGCAGCTATGAATAGATTTATATATCCTTCATACCAGTATATTGAACTTCCTGTTGCTGCGGTTATCCCTATCATAAAATTGCTCGATGTTGTTGTAACTTTCATGGGGAGGTTCATTGCCCAGTCCATTCCCAGCACTTTCAATGCGCCAGAGCCAATTCCAAGCAGCCCTGACACAAACCCTGCAAAGAACATCACTATTTCCCCAAGCCACCATCTAATCCCATGATACTTTATTGTTTTTCTCAATCTTTCATCGTAATAAGATCCGGTAAGCTGGAATAACTTGGTGCTCCAGTCCGGTTTTGTTTCAGGTGGAACTTCCTTTCCAATTTTTTTAATTGTTGGTATTAATGAAAATAAAAGCACAAGCCCGAAGATAACGTAAACGGACCATATCAATGCGTGCTTATCA
>JAKAAK010000245.1 GCA_021797025.1 Thermoplasmata archaeon | reverse complement strand
GGCTCTATTAATCGTTGTTGAGATCACTGGACAGTAATTTAAGTGAATCGGATACAACATCAATTGCTTTATAAAAATCGCTGATGTCTATGACTTCATTCTGTGTATGGGAAAGCCTTGTATCTCCAGGTCCATAGGTTATAACCGGTATATGCCAGAAGTTCCCGAGAGTATTCATATCTCCCGATCCACTCTTGAATATGAGTTTCGGCGACATGCCATTTTTCTTTATTGCCTCTTTGAAAGATTGCACAATAGGGCTTTTTATGTCCGATATATATGGCTCCGTTCTGTTTTCAATGTTATAGGAATAGTTTTTTATAAGTATATTTTCCATATCAGATTTTATTTCATTGACAATCTCATTTTCTGATATTGATTTGGGATATCTCAGATCAATGTACATGGAGGCATATTCCGGGGTCATATTATCATATTCACCGCCAGTAAATTTGGTGATGCCCGCAGTTACTGAATTAAAATCCTTATTTTTCCCGTATTTAGATCTTATGGAAAACCAGAGATCCATGAGTGAATCAATAGCATTTGTTTCCATCCATGATGAACTGGCGTGATGTGTTTCAGTTTTCTTATCGACCTTTAACAATATTCTGCCCTTGTATCCTGCGGTTATGTTCATGGCACCTCCAGGTTCACCGAATATAGCATAATCATAACCATGATAGTCTTCCATTATTTTATTAATGCCCTTACTGTCACTCTCCTCGCCTGATGCCGCAGATATGAGCAATTTGCCTCTGAAACCACTGTCAAGGGCTTTTTTTGCACCAAGAATCAATGCCAGCAGTGATGATTTGGCATCCACAGCACCTCTGCCATATATGAGGTTTCCCTCTCTCTTTACAGGAAGAATCCCTGGAACTGTGTCCTCATGCCCGCATATGAATACCGATGGCTTTCCCGTGCCGTTTACGGATATTACATTTAGCTGTTCATCTATTACGGGATCATGAAAGCCAAGATCGACCATATAATCACGGATCAATTTAGCGATTTCACCTTCATCCCCGCTCGGTGAATAAGTATTCAGCATTTCTAGCAGCATATCCTCCGGATTCATTTTTTGGCCTCTGAAATAAGGTATTCTGAAATATAGTCAGGTATGTTGATCCCTGTTACCGGAACTGTATTCTTGAATTCTGTGTTCCCATTGACCTCATTGACAAAAAATCCATCCTTTGATTCCAGGATGTCTATTCCGTAGATACCTGAACCCAGCGCTTTATGAATCTTTTCCACAATATCCTCTATTTCTGAGGTAATTTTCAGTGGCTCAGCTCTACCCCCCAGGGCAGTATTTGTACGCCAGTCCTCCCCTGATCTATACCGGTAAATTCCTGCCACAGCACGGTCATCTACAAGGAATACCCGTAAATCACGGTTGAAATCATTGATATATTCCTGCGTATAATTTACCTGGTATATAGGATACATATATTCTTTATATTCCGAGACGTCCATTGCCGCATAATAATCGTTCAGAAGAGAAATCATCCTACCCCAGCTACCTGTAACAGGTTTGGTTACAGCCCTTCCGTTGAAATCTGTTTTAAAAGATTCCAGAAATTTTTCAGTTGAAAACGAAACGAAAGTCTTCGGAATTCTAATTCCCTGATGTGCTAGCAGAGTTGAGGTAAACATTTTGTTCCCGGTAATAATAGTAGAGTTAAAATCATTAAGTATTCTGTGGCCTGTAAATTCTACATATGCAGTAGAATGTACATTTCTATAATATCCGGTGCTCCTCTGCAATGATATGTCACCGAAGTCATAATTTGCCTTTTCCAGATTAAGGTTCATATCCTTTACATTGAGCAATTGCACATCGATATTTTTATCCTGCATGGATTTCAGGATTGCCTTTTCCTCCCAGCGCATAATGTCCAGCAACATAGTAATTTTCACGGTAAAACACCTTTCTCCGCGGATAGTATTACTTCAGACATGATGGCGGCGGCATCTTTAAGTTCTGAATCTGATATGACGTATGGAGGAAGCATCCTGATTATATTTATACCTGAATATAATGGAAGCACGCCTCTATTGATCATTTCCATCAATACCGGCAGGAATTTTATTCTTAGTTCAATTGCATCCATCAAACCGAGGCCCCTTACTTCTTTGACTATTCTGGCATCCTCTATACCGGATCGTAATTCGTTTCTGAAAAGTTCTCCCTTTCTGGCAACACTTTCAATCATACCTCTGTCCAGCTGTTTGATTACTGCACTTCCCGCAGCCATTGCCAGAGGATTGCCACCGGTTGTAGAAGACTGCTCTCCTTTTGCCAGGTTATCCATAAATTCAGGTTTTCCGGCAGTTATAGACAGTGGCATTCCACCACCGATACCCTTTCCTATTGTTATGATATCTGGTTTAATCCCGAAATTCTCATGTGCCCACATCTTTCCTGTTCTTCCAAGACCTGACTGTATCTCGTCAGCAACAAGTATGATATTATTTTTTTCCGTTATATTTCTCAATTCTTTTACATATTCCCTGGAGGGTATGTTTATTCCACCCTCACCCTGTACCGGTTCAAAAAATACCGCGGCTATGTCGGGGTCTTTCTCCAGTATATTTAAAGCTTCCATATTGTTATATTCTATGAATTCAACGTTTTTCATCAGGAGTGAACCAAATGCCTTCCTGTATTTCTCGGAATAGGTAATTGAGAGTGCCCCGGCAGTTTTCCCATGGTACGAATTTGTCATAGCAATGATTTTGTGCTTTTTGGAAGATTTTATTACTGTTTTTATGGCTGCTTCCACGGCTTCTGCACCTATATTACCCAGATAAAATTTATCCAGTCCGGATGGTACA
>JAKAAK010000056.1 GCA_021797025.1 Thermoplasmata archaeon | reverse complement strand
AGATAGGTATAAACTCTCCTGAAGGCATTCTCTGCACTGTCATCTGTAATACTCTTATATTCATAGAATAGCTTCCTGGAATTCAGTGAATATTCAAATTTACTTCTTAACATATCCGGATAATTCCTCAATGTCTCGAATATATTGACCAGGGAATTGTCTATATCGTTGTATATCTTATTCCTGGAATCAATATTCATAAGAACCTTGCCTGAACCGCCGAAGACATCTATAAATGCAGTTTTGTTTGATTTCTTGTAGATCTGATCTATGTGCCTTATTAAATGGATCTTCCCTCCAGCATAGGGAAATAATGATTTCATATCACTATAACAAAAAATGGTTAATGATTTTTCATTTTTGCATACAGTTGCAAAGGTTTATAATTGCTGGATTTATAGAATATTATGGCATATTCATCATTAAGGATTGACATGGATACTCTTATTCTTTTGAGGGAGATTAAGGCCAGAATGGAGAGGGAATATGTTAAGCCTTTATCATTTGACTTTGTCCTGAAAAAGATAATAGAGAAAGAGGAACGGAAGATAATAATACTAAGTTAGTTTGGAGGCATCAATTCCTCTAATTTTTTAATGCTTTTTATTGACTTGCAATTTATGGCAAAATAAATCATGTAACTAACCAACAAAGAGGGAAAAATCCTTATACGATAGAATGTTACTACTTTGAGGGACATATAGTGGGATTATCACAAGATGATTTAAATAAAGTGCCAATAGATATAACGCCAAGAGAGTGTTATAAAAGAATATATCAATGGCATAAAATGTATGGAACTGAAAAGATTCAAACCAAAAAGGTAAGTACAGAATATAAGAATGCATATTTGCAGTTTTTAGATAGAATTCCAGACCCCACGAACGCATCTAAGGATGATATGAATTTAGTATTCGATGAAGTTATTATGATGCTATTAGAATGGTCCTATCATGAAAATGATGAATACGGGATTAAAATTGCTGCATATGCTCATAGGGCTTTAAAGATACAATACGGAGATTATAATGCTTTTAATAATCAAAATTTTAGAAACAGCATGCAAAAATCAGATTTGTATCCGGAATTTGGGGGTGTTAATTGGCAATCCCATAATAAAGAGAGAGAATAGGATTACTTCCTTTATAAATTGCAAAAATATAAGGAGATATATTTAATCAAATTTTAGATTATTTCCAACTAGTTATGTAAACATAGAATACTGCATACTGCCAAAATTCAATCTTACCGGCGATTTATTTTGATTTAAAGTTGTTGGTGAAACGAACTATAAAATATTATTTTATTCATAAATATTTACAATTAAATACATTAGAAATTATGATTTTATGTTTATATTTTAAAACATAATTGTTATAATTGGTCTTTTCCGGCAGTTACTGTTAAAGCCAGCAATTTCATATAGTCTTCTGGAGTAATAGTTACGTACTTCATCATACTAGGTTTAAAACGAGATAAATTTTCTTCCAATCTGCTGTATGGAATCATTTGGGGATAAAGCCTAAAATTATCAAAGTGATAGCAAGCTGTCCACTTCACCTCATCCTCATCATTATCTTTTTTAGTGATCTCGCAGAGTTTCATTTTGTCTTCCAAACCATCATATAATAATTTACCATCCCCAACTACATACCATTCATCATTAGATTTATATGAAAAGATCATAATGTCCCCTCTATGGAAATTCTTTACTGGAGTTAACCTGCGCCAGTGCCTTTCCCAGCTTGGGGAATAACTCATCACCTTATTTAAATCATTAGCAAATTCATTTATACCTAAATTACCAACATATCTGGTAACATGTGGTGCTATTACAATATTAGGAGTATCTATCATTGATTATATATAAGTGCATATATAATAAATGTTTGTATTGTATATAATAATAATTTGATATAATTTTATAAATTGTTGTTATTCAGCTTGGCAATAAAATCTTCTACACTTATGCTTCTTACAAGATTTCCGTTCTTAAGTATGTCTGCATACCTCTGGCTGAATAAGTATTCCTTGGCATTGGATGAAAAACCATTTCCACCTATCACAAGGTAAGCCATTCTATACTTATCGGATTCACCGATTATCTTTATCAGGGATGCTATTTCATAGATTACCTTCTGCTCAGCTGTACCTGGAACCTGCTGCCATTTTAGGCTCACTATGATTGAATTGTCTATAACAAAATCTGCCTTGTACCTGTTGTTGAATAATTGATTGCCAATGAAGATCTGCTTCTCATAATTGTAATTATTGTACTTCAAAAGGCTCTCTATCATTATCTCCTGTCCTGTCCCGGTTCTTGTGCCAGATCCTCCGGGCATTATGCAACACCGTAGTTTGTTATTATCAATTCCTTGATTGGATTCCTTTTGGTTCCCACTGAATTTATATTCCTCCTGGCATCTACTTCCAGGAGGTTGAAATCTTTATAAAGTTCCTTTATGAAATCTGTGCTTGAGTTTGATTCCATTACATGTACTCCCCTATCTGATAATTTCTGGAATGATTTAGCAAGCCTCTCCTGGTCTTTCTCATCGAATCCGGAATGAGTATATCCTGTGAAATAGGATGTCTTGCTCAGGGGCATGTATGGTGGGTCAAAATACACGAAATCGCCTTTCCTTGCATTGCTAACTGTTGCTTCAAAATCTGAATTCATTATAGTGCATGACTGGAACAGTTCAGACAATGCCATTATATTCCCGGGAGATGGCATTCCTGGATTGTTATATTTACCAAAAGGTACATTGAATTTATTACTGGAATTTACTCTATATAATCCATTATAGCCGTGGCGGTTGAGGTATATGAGAAGTGCAGATCTTTCAATGGAATCATTTATGGAATTGAATAATTCCCTGACCTTATAGTAATCTTCCTTATTATTCCTGAATTCTAGGTTATCCAACTCATCTATCAATTGTTGTGGATTTTCCTTGATGGTTTTGTATAAATTGTATAAATCCTTATTTATGTCGGATATTACAGACTCATTGATCTTATTCAATGAATATAAGGATATAAGGAGGGCCGCTCCGCCTATGAATGGCTCATAGTATGTATTGAATTTATCAGGAATATTGTTGATCATTACTGGTAACAGCTGCCTTTTCCCGCCTGCCCATTTCAGTATAGGCTTATAATACTCATTTGCCAGTGATTCCATAATATGATTACCTATTTTAAATATATTATCTTGTTATATAAATTAGTATTGGTTATTTAGACAAGGATCAGACCGGGCATAAAGTAAAATACAAGAATTTAAATTTAAAGCGTTTATACCATTTATGGAAATGGTAGACCCACTGGATATTAGGCATGGAAATAAAATACTTTTATTCTTACTTGAGAAGGGAGAAATCAAGAAAACTGATTTGCTGGAAATTATGAGCTCTTCAGATTCTCTGAGTAGAAGTTTGCAGGACCTTATTAATGCCGGACTTATTGAATCTGAAACTATAATACAAGGTCGTAAGGTCATTCTGACTAAATTAACTCCACTGGGAAGGACGGTTGCTGAACAATTGAAAAAAGCTGATAGCATAATAGAAAACTATAATAATAAGCAGAAGACCCCTAATTCTAATACACTTGAGAAACAAGAAACTGTTAGTAACATAACTGAATGCCCAATATGTGGATATAAAAATCCAGAACATGCCAAATTCTGTATGGATTGTGGGGGAAAACTAGAATAATACAATTGATTAGGTGATAAAAAATGTCCTTGAATAGTAATGATATATCTATAAGAGATAATAGAGATTTGAAGGCGATACAGGATATACAGACACGTGAGATTGCTAGGCTCACATTCAATTTAAAGCAAAGATTTTATGATGATAATGATCCAAAAAGGTTAATCTCTATGGCAAAATATTTTGAAACCCCGCTGATTCAACAGAATAGACATATTAAGATAGAGCAAGAAAAAGACGATTTTGTAAGATCTGTAGCCGAATTGGCTGATTTGAAAGAAGTTATGGAGTATCAGATAGAAACATGGAAAAGGATTCGTGAGACTGCAAATTCTAACGAGAAAAGATCCATAATAGTTTCAGCCGAGACTGGAATGGGGAAGACGGAAGCGGTAATTCCAGCTGTGTTGCGTCTGGCCATAGACTCTGGAAAAACTGCAATATTGATTTTTCCAAGAAGGGCTTTACTTAAGGATCAGATACAACGGGTTGTAAAGTATACTTATAATCTACAAAAGTCTAATTCTAGTTCGTCTTTTAAATCCCCCTTAAGATTTGCCATACAAATGGGCGGTATTAGCGAAAAGTTATACTGGACCGTGTATTCTGATCTCAGTATAGATGAAACTGCCAAAAAACATAATGATGTAGAAAGTGAGTTTATAAAAGCTAGCTATGTAGATGAAAAAACTGATAAGTTAAGCCTAATAGATATTAAGTGCCCTATATGCGGTAAAAATTTAGTAAGTGAATTCCAATTTAAAACCTCGTCTGGAAATTACAGGCGCGAACAAAGAAACATACAGGCAAATTTTTTTAAATCAATAAATGGAGACAACTCTGTCTGGAGCTGTCCTGATCATGATAATATCAAATATAGGATATCATTTTCTAGAGAAGATCATAATAATTTAAAGCCAAATGTAATATTTACGACAATAGATTCGTTAGAATCACTTATTCTTGATCCTGTATTTGGTGATATACTCATTGAAAATGCTAAATTTATTGTAATGGATGAGGTGCATGTATATAATGGAATATACGGGGCTCACGCATCCAGGATTATTGAAGAATTGTCCAATAATATGAAAGAAAAAGCGGTTTTTGTTGGTCTAAGCGCAACTGTAAAGTATCCAGAGGAATTCGCAACCCGGCTATTTGGTACAGAACCAAGCAGCACTTCTGTAATACAACCGGCAGATAATGATAAAAACACATCCAGTAATTCGGCAACTAGGAGGTTCCTATTTCTAAAAACTAGATTCCATCAAGAGAGAAATTATGCTTTAACCACACAGACCATGATACAGTATAGTTTGATCCTAGCATCAACTCTGGCTGATGGTAATAATCAGACCTTAGCGTTTATGGATACACTGGATGCTATTGTCAGGATAAAAGAGCAGACTGAAGATGCATTTAACAGGGCACATTTACACGAGCTTAGATTGGATGACCTTACAGAAAATGGGCTTACGTTCGAGGCCCATAGCTGCGGTGGTTTTGAACCATACCAGTGTTGTAAGAATTGTTATATTTACGAAAATGGAGAATGCTGGGCAATTACTAGACATAGGCATAACTTCAATACACCTCAGAATATAGATATCCTAGGGGTAACTGCTGCCAACGCTGGGAATAGGAATCAGTTGACTAAAAGTTCTCTGATATATTCCACCTCAGAACTAGAGCTTGGTATCGATATCCCAAATATAAATTATTTAATCCAGTATGGGTCTCCATATACTACATCAAGCTTTATTCAAAGAGTTGGTCGTGCTGGAAGAAAGATAGGTTCTAATCCTCTAATTACGATGATTCTTGGAGAAAAAACTAGCGATTATATCTATTTCAGAAAGGGATCAGAGGTACTTAATGAACCATTATCAACACCCTTAAACAATAACAACGACGTGATAAATAAAATCCATTCTGATCTTGTTAGAATATCGGAAAGTGCTATAAATGAATACAAGCAAGATAAAAGAGATATACAACCTTATGTAAAAGAAATAGTAGATACGTGGAAGGTTGTGCAATCGGAATTGAAAATATATTCCGATCAAAATATCTTGCAACACATAAATAATATTATTTCAAAAACTAATTGGAACGACGTAAAGATGTTCAAAAAAGATGCAACTCGCGATATAGATAGTTACATAGACCAATTGAAGGAGGAATTAAGGCAAAGGTTGGGGATTGATACCAAGGATCCTAAAGAAGTTATAGTAAATATTGCAAATGAAATTTTTGAAATGATGCCAAAAAATGTGGATACTTCTGATGCAAGACAGATTCTGAAATCTTATTTAGAACAGTATAGTCTCCCTGATAAGGAGAGAACTATAGACTGGCAGCAGGTAGCAAAAAAGTTTGTTGAAATACAGCAACAAATTGACATATCAAAAGGTTATTCTAAGATACTCAACAAATTTGTACAGTTGTTTGATAATTTAGAAAGAATTGCCGAGAAAACTGGGGCAAATGTGGATTACTTCAGAGAAATCTTTTATAGGATTCAATTCCTTGAAGAATTAAAAGATACATTCGGAAAGAGCTCCTTAATAGAAATAATTAAGGGAGGTCTACGCGCAGCTTATTTTCTCCAAGTAAGCAAAGATTTCTATGCTCCAGTAAAGGATGTGTATCCATTCCCTCAGAATTTCTTTGAATTAACCAGGTATTATTGCGTAAAAAATTCGCCAAACAAGAAATCAGATAAGATTAGCGTGGATGATACTATTTATAAATATTATCCCTTTAGGCTCAACACCAATCCAAACAATGATATATTTGTAGAAGGCACTTTTCCTAGCATTGACTGGGGAAACAAAACTTTTTCTCTTGAGGGCGTTATAGACTATGTATTATCTGGGGAAGAACATGGACATTTTGCATTTCCCAGAATAATATCCACAAAAATATACAGTGCAGAAAAAGTTAATGGCCTTATAAAATATTGTGGTAATTGCCATAAATTCTATGATTTTAACTACTACCGTGCTTGCGAGTGCGGCTCCAAATTACAGATTGTAAAGCTTTATTCAACCCCTAACATATTGTCTTCTATTATTACTAGAGATGAGGAAAAAATAACATCTAAGATGTCAAATTCAAGAAATGCTGGTCTTACTAGACAGCTTATAGGTGTCTCCCTATCATTAACTCCATCAATTAAAACGGACGATAGATATATAATTGTAACCAAGCGGCAGGTATCGTACGACTTAAAGGCTGAGACACCTTATGGATATAACATTACAACACAGGCTCTCAGGATATCCATAGATAATAGCGTCATAGAAAATATGATAAATGAATATAGAAAAGAATTTCCCAGATTAAGTTCGTCTATGAGGGAGAATGATCTTGAAAATATGGCATTACATACTGTAGCGCATATATGGATCCTTCTAACCTCAGAATTTTCTCAGGTGGCAACGCAATCATTTTCCTATGACTGGGTAAATAAAACTGACGAATTTTCGGTATTAATTGCGGAGAATCAGGAGGGTGGTGCTGGATTTCTCGATGAAGTAATTAGATTGATAAAGAATCAGCCCCGGAGAATATACGATAGCTTACGCTCCATAGTGTCATGTGACGAACATAATTCCATATCACACGATTCAGGGAATCAATATAATATGTTTAATTCACAAGACATTTATGAATGGATAAAAAATGAATTGCCTACTGGATTGACATTATCTGATAGGCCAAAAATAATAAAAGCATACGCGAAGTCAAAAAATGAAAGTGAAGACGCTATAGATGAAATTATGAGTGAATATCCAACTTGCATAGATGGATGTAGCAATTGCATTGCTATTAATGAGTGCAGGGATGGTAAGAATCAATTAGATCATATTAGTCTTGTCATGGCCAAAGTGTACTATGACTCCCTAATTCTAACTGTACACAGTAAGGATGAGGCTGCCAAAAAAATAGCTGAAGGTTACAAAGTTATTGATCTAATCAATGAAGGTAAAGGAGGTTATAGTTTCCTTGATATTTAAAGGCCCAGATTTAAAGTGGATAATACCTCATATCTATCTAGTATCAAGTGAAGAGGATACGGTGTATTTTATATCACCATGGATTGACGTGCATGTTGAGCTTGTGACCACATGGCCGGATAATGAGAAATGTATTCTACTAATTGATTTAGCAAAGCATTTCAGAGAAAGTAAGATAGATTCTGTATTTTTATTTTCTAAAGGCCAGGAATATAACGAACTAAATTCCAGAAGTATAAAAACTCTATCCAAAGAGAATTTTAAGTACGATTTTGTGGATAATCTACACGCCAAGGCGGTAGTTGGTAAAAGATTAATGTATATGGGGTCTGCAAACATTACATATAGTGGTATGAATAGAAATGAAGAGGCGGTAAATATTTCATATGTAAATAATCAGGAGGTAGTACTGAAGCAGTTAATAGGAGGTGATAGTTATTGGCGGATACTGAGAGGGAAATAATATACGCGATAAATGCCCCCATTTTTAATAAGATATATAGAACTGTCAACCTACCGATAGAAAACGGGTTTGGTTTTAATCAAGTATTGTCCATAACGAATACTTACCCAGTTTTGATACCCAGGCTTGATTCATTTGTTAGATTGGACATGAAATCTACAGATATACTAAAATTTCTCAATGAAATAGGGAAAAAAAGTTCTTCAGTAATTGTTTCAAATATATATAACTATGATGAAAATAAAAGATTTGTATCTTGGGGGATGTTAGATTCGGTGGAACTTGAAGATAAGCTCTATGAAAGTTACGTATGGGCTCTAGATTTTTATTTTTCATATAATAGACCGATCTTTTTTCACAAACAAGAGAGTATCAACGGTTTTGTATTGCAATCCCCTAAATTTCAATATAATATTAAGAATGACTTCAGAGGAAATAGTGAAATGGCTAATATATCATTCTCAAGTGTTCTCATAAGGTTCACAGCCGAATCCCTTACATCTGGATATCGGTTTACTGTTAGAAAAATTGATCTCTGCTCCATAAGTGCCCAGGTTGGGCTCTTTTTATCAGACAAGTTAAAATTTCAACCAATGAAACTTGCAATGACAAAAGAAATTCTTGATTTCGTAAAAGATTACGGCCCAGGGGTGTATGCAGGGTACATATATTCCATAAATAATTGGGAGGTTCAAGGTAAGCATAAGCATGAACTTAATTTAATCATGCACCTAAGAGAGATATTCTATTCCCCAGAATCTATATTCCAATTTTATGGGCAACCAACTCATGAAACTCCTTATTCGTATATAGTTTCAATTCCACGACATGTAATGGAAAATTCATTAAGAGAGGTAAAAAGAGGCACTGAATATAGTATGAAAAATATAAAGAACCAAAGCTCATTATATTCATCAAAGATTGATAGCGAAAAGTATGTATTTAGGGTACTGAAACCTTGGGTAATATTCGAACTTGTAAATGCTTACTGTGTAGACCCTACGAGTACATATACTGTAAAGGAAATTTTAGAAAGTGAAAATGTGTTAAAAGCTATAACCAATCTTGTTGAAGGGCAGAGTAGTTTTATGTCAAAGAATTTAATTCCAGCTCGCGTTCGTAAATTGATAAACATACTAAGTAGATCTCAAAATGATAAAGGCTACTGAATGTACGTCTAAGTTCATGGGTCTCCATGATAGTTAAATGGAATTCCTAATTTTTAGTTATATTTGTTTGATAATATTAAAATACATTATGAGATTTAAATATCATTTCATCTATGTGCTTGGGCATTATTTCATACTTAAAATCATAAAATTAATATAAACTGTGGTCCTACACAATTATGATACCTGTATTTGTTCTAGATAGGCCTGTCTCATTAAGGATATTAGAACAATTAAAAGATTATAAGGGCAAATTCGGCATCCTGGCCCATGCGTATACAACTGATAATTTTAAGGAAAAATTTGCGAGTTTCAATTTAACCGACTTTAAAATTGGGGATTCAGGAATATACCAGAAGAAACCCATGAACTATACTGAATTATTCAATGAATATGAGAAAATGAACGTGCAATACGGAATAATAAAGGACTATTATAGAGATCCGAAAAAGACGTTAGAATCAGCTAAACTTGCAAAATCAGAATATGAGAAGGGAAAATATAAATTCGAATTAATGGGTGTTGCCCAGGGTGTTACTGTGGCTGAATATGTAAGAAGCTATGAAGAACAGAGAGATTTAGGATTTAAAAAAGTTGCTGTTGGTGGTTTATTAGACAAAGTAGAAAAGCATGTGAGAATGGTAAGAATTAATTCTGATGTATTTTTAGCAAACGTTTTACATGCTATTCACGTTCTCCACCCAGAGGATGATATATTTCCTCTAGGCGCATTTAATAAAAAGAGGATAGAAATGTTTGAGCGTGAAAATATCTGGGCCTCTGATTATAAGGGCTGGATTTTCAGGTATAACATAGAGCAATCACATAAAAACAATGATAGATTTGAGCAGGTTGCAGAGAATATAAAAAATCTTTTTAATTTCATAGATGAAAAGAGGGAAAATATATTGAAAAATAGGCCCAGTAATAAAAGATTGCTAATATTGTCGTGCTCAATGAGAAAAACTGAAAAACCAGGAATGGCGTTTAATGTTTATGACGGCCCCTATTATCATGTTTTAAGGAACTATTTGAAACATAACAATAGTTTAGATGTGAAAATAATCTCAGCAAAATATGGCCTTATAAATGCATGTGATAAGATATGTCCATATGATTATAAAATGAGTAAAGCTGATGCCAAGACCTATCAGAGAGTGTATAGTTCTGAAATAGGAAAAATAGTCTCTTTGTATAAAGACGTCCAATTCTGTGGAGGCAAATTATATGGATCCATAATTGATAATAAATACGGCATAAATAGAGTAGAGGGCAAAATAGGGCAGCAGCTACATCAGTTAAAGGAATGGTTATATTATTATCAAACATCTTTAATAGGATATGAAATATGAAAAATTTATGGTAAAATGAGTATATCCTAAATTAATTCATCTTAGAATCGACTATAGAAAACTTAAAGAATGGTAACCATATTGTAATTTTATGGAAACGGGAGCAAATGGTAAGATATGCAAGAATTGTGGCCATAATATTTTTGAATTAAACGGTGGCTGGGTACATCTGGGCGGGAGAAAAGAACAAGTTAGGATTAATGTAAATAGCATACCAAATCCAGAAATGGTGGTAGATCCGTGCCCCGTAGAGGGATGCACTTGCCTCAAAGCCGAACCTAATACAGTTGACAAATGATTTGAAACCAATACAAAAGGGTGTATAATTTTTTTTTAAAAAACATAGGAGATGAATAACCAAGTTTTGGCACTAAGTCAATAATATGATATGACTATTATTGGAATTACCTGCATATGTTTCAAGTATAATTATTGCGAAACTATAGTTATGAACTAAAATTTGTTAATATATTTTATTTAGGAGTATTTTCACACCTGAACAATTCTATTACCTCTCTGTTTAACCCTAGATCAAAATTTTCTTTATTATTTGGGTAAATCTCTTTTTCCTCCCAATATGTCTTTCTTACGCTTGTAGCTACGCTGATTTTCACACATTTCTTCAGTTTCTCGTACAGCTCATTTTCATTAAATAAATATATATTAGAAATACAGAATGGTCTGTCCTTACCTTTGGATGATTGAGCTGATTCATAAGGCCCAGTGAATACAAGCAAATATACCTCACTTGTGAGTTTACTATTTATGTTCATTATATGGTTGTTAACAGCATGATATTTGATATCTACATATTTGCCCTTTAAGTCACCCGAATTGAAAACACCATCATATTCTGATTGATTCCCCCTTTCATTAAGATTTATTGGAAACGCTTTAGAAGCTACCCATTCAGCAATATGCCCTTTTTCAGCCGGCCGCCCCGTATATTTAACTATTTTATGGTCTATTTCATTCCTCTGGTTGATGAGTTCTGAAAACTCTTTAATTTGTTCCATATATAAAGATAAGAGTTTGAAACATATAAATATTCTCACAATAAAATGCTACCTCCAAAGACTTTTTTGTTTTGTATTTAAGAAGATAATTGAAAAGGGGAAAAAAGATAATAATACTAAGTTAAAGTCTATAATTTAGGCCTTAATTTTGTTATATCAGTTTCATGGTATATTTTATCACATACATCACAGTAGCCTTCGATTACATAGCCTAATTTAAAACCATTAATAATTTGTTGTAAAGAGTTTTTAATATCTTCCTCATTTTTTATCAAATTGTTGTGTGTTTTATAGAGCTTATTTATTTTTTCGCTGTATTTATTATTAAGTGGATTCCAGACAGAATTCATAAATTTATTAACGATATCTATTGTTTTTGGTTTATCTTGTAATGGAATAACCATAATTATATCATTTGAAGGGTAATTAAAATATAGATATGAAGGTTTAGTTTCATTAATTCCATGAGCTCCAATTATTACTGAACTTTTAATGATTTTTTTTATAAGATTCAAATATATAGTCTTTATATCATAATAAATTAATTTCCCTTCTTTTGTCGATAGGGAATTTTCTCCTGGTTCCAACTCATGAAATTGTTCAGACATTAACGTTTTAATATCCTCAAATACTTCATTTATAATTTTATTTAATTGGTATTTGTATTTTCCCTCAGCAATAAATAAAGAACCTATACTATTATAGATATTTTTATAGTTGTGCATAAGATGCTGCAGGGAATTCTTATTATTTTTTATTATGCCTTTTGATATTGTATTATTCATAGTTGCAGTAATACTGGTATTATCATATTGATATTCAATCACACTAGTTTCCAATTTTCCTGTACTATCTGTTTTATCTTGTTTTATTATCTCATCAGCAAATTTCTGTAATTCCTCATATAACTCTTTATAGTGTACATCCAGCCACATATCCTTTCTGTCCTGAAGTTTTTCTTTTTTATCCTTTCTATATTCCAAATAAACTGTAAGAATCGCAATACCTGGTCCTGTTATAGAGGTTAGTATTATTGCAATTATTTCATAATTCATTATTCCGTCACATCACTAAAATTTAAGACTATAATAATATTCCCATTGTTGGATACTTAATTTAATCGTACTGGCAATTTGCCCTTTAACTCTACCAGCATTTCGTTTATACCATTAGATGAATCTATCTTTATTAATGGATAATTCCTTGTGACTTTGGTAAAATTAACCTTTGACATGTTATTATATGCCTTAACCTTATCCTCACTAGCTTTTTCCAGCCTCTTTTCAAGTATATCATCTGGTGCCTCCACTAAAACCACAGCAACCGGTGAACTGTATTCTTCAGCAGCCAGATATGCATCGAATCTCCATTTTTCCTGGAGGTTGGTTGCATCCAGTATAACGTTTGCATTACTTGAAAGGGCCAGCCTGATGAGCTCATGTGCAATATTAAAAGTAGTTAGTGATTCTGTATAACTAAATCTCGGTGATTTGTGGCCTTTGGATTCTGCAACATACTGCCTTATACTATCGGATTCAACATGGACTGTATTATCCGGGCAATTGTTTACTATGGCCCTGGACAATGTGGTCTTGCCCGATAAAGGATAACCTGCCATTACTATAAGCGCAGCCTTATCAGGTGTATTTTTTGAGAATTTATAAGACTTCCATAGTTTGATGGCTTCTGTTTTTCCTACTGCATCATCAAGATCCTCTTCTGAGATCTCTTTATAATTCTTGCTACCACTTAGCCATATAGTAGCCTGAGAATCTTCAAAAGTTTCAGCGTATATTCTATATAATGGATATGGGCTGCTTTCCCAACCGGTGTGCTGTTCCCATGTCCTTATATGTTCTCCAGCTACTCTTGCTTCTATAACTTTTTTTCTCAGGTTGCTGTTTGTTTTTGTGGTTGAGTATATCATTTATTCACCTTTGATAATTTCCAGTACGGGTGTAATTGAACACCCCATGAATTTTGAAATGGCCCTAGCGCTCATGCCTTTTTCCTTGAGTTCTATAACTTTCTTAGGGTCTATGTATTTTCCCCCGTTCTTCTTAGATGTCTTATACTGTGGCCTTCCAAACTTTATTCCCATCGCCTTGGCCTTCTCCCTACCCGCACTTGTCCTGGAATTTATCATGTTTCTCTCAAATTCAGCGAATGCACCCAGTATTTGAAGCAATAATCTTCCATTAGGAGATGTCGTATCTATACCGCTGTCCTGGACAGATATAAATCCGATCCCCTTCTGTTCAAGATCCTGGATTGAATTCAATAAGTCTATGAGGGATCTTGCGTACCGGTCAATCTTGGCCACTACAACCGCATATGGTTTTTCTTTTTCTATATCATCTAACATTCTTTTGAATCCATCCCGCTCCATATTGGCTCCTGTCTTTCCCTTATCTTCGTATATCTGGTAATCCCAATCTTTGGCCTTAAAAAAGTTAACCAGGATCTCTTTCTGCCTTTCATTTGATCCCTGCTTCACTTCCTCCTGAGTGCTGGCTCTGACATACCCGAATGCTGTTGTCATTTTTATCTGACAAAATAATGACACAGGTGTTATTAAACTTTCTACTTTAATGACGTCATTAAAATTAGAAGTTTAGTGACAAAATTATTTATTTAATTTTACGGCTTAATTCAATTCCACCTTTGATAATTTCCAGTACGGGG
>JAKAAK010000055.1 GCA_021797025.1 Thermoplasmata archaeon | reverse complement strand
GACCTGTGGGAACGGCGGCAAGAGTCCACCCCGGAGAAATCATAATGGTGGGCAAAGTCGACCGTGCAAACGCCAAGGCACTTAAGGAAGCTTTGAAAAAAGCATCAATTAAATTACCCACACCCTGCAAAGTTGTAATAACAAAGGGGAAGGAAATAACTTCTAAAATGGGACTTTAGAGTATTAATTGTATAGATTTCCCGTTTTATTTTTAAATTTAAACATTTTTAAACTATCTCATTAATTAGAAAAATATAAATCTCAATGTTATAAGATAGGAGGCCAGTAATTTTGAAGAAAATAAAAATTACGATAAATTATCAAAAGACAATACCTATACGTAGAATAATGAATAATTATTATCTCTATTTCTGTATTTCCTTGGAAAATAATTAATATACAATAAAATATAGATCAGTTATACAATGATAACTTTTATTTTTGGATGGCTTTTTCACGGCTGGCAATAAAATCCTGTATTAATTTGGCCGCCAGCATTGATGTGTTCCCGTTATCATAGAGGGGTGTCATTTCATTTATATCAAATCCAACTATCCTATCAGATATGGATGTGAGTATGCTACGGACGTCATACGAGGTGAGTCCATATGGTTCTGGTGTTCCAACCCCTGGAGCATATGCAGGATCAAATCCATCCATATCTATGGAAAAATAAACCCTTTCTGATGTTTTTTCCATAATTTCCTCAATGACTTTTTCGATGCCGGATGCACGTACCTCATTGGCAGAGATAAATCTCACCTTTTCATATTCTTTCGATGATATTTCTTCATATGATGTGGATCTAGTGCCAACAGATATTATTTTATCCTCACCCAGGAGTTCCAGTGCCCTTCTTGTGACACATGCATGATTGTATTTGTTATCCATATATGAATCGCGGAAATCCGAATGGGCATCGATGATTACCATGGTTATATCCTTAAAGTTTCTCAGTGCACCTACCGTAAGGGAATGTTCACCACCCAGCATTATGGGTATTTTCTTATCGTGCAGGATGGTTCCTGTAACAGTTTCAACCTCACTGAGAATATAATCAACATCCTCGTATACAGGAAGGTCACCAAGATCACATATCTTTGCATCAAGGAGATTTATACCGTAATTCACCTCATAGGATTCTAAATTGTCATACGCGAATCGTATAGAATTTGGAGCATATCTGGATCCCCTTCTAAAGCTGGAGGTATTGTCAAATGGAACGCCGAATATTACGTAATCTGCATCGCTGTAACCAGATAATGCATCAGCAATTTTTAAATTGGAGAAATGCGACATTAATTCTGCAGCATTATCTTCCTTTTTCCCATAGCTTCCCAATACGGCACCTCCATCCCGGCTTTTAATCTGTCCTGATCCTCTGGCTCTATAGGCAGTATGAAAGTCTCGAAACTTTCCGAATCCATCAATTGTGCCTCATTGTTTGCAATTGACAGTATCTGTGCATTCTTCTTCACAATGATAGGTACCTTTACCTTATGCTTTACGGGATAAACCACACTGTGTTTCTGGCTGTCAAATACGCCAATAGCGACAATTCGCCCTTTAGCTTCACCGTGCTTACCTGGCTTTGACATTGTAATATCAACTATCTTGCATGGTGAATCATCGATTAACATGTATCTTCCTACCTTTAATTCTCTAACTTCGGCTTCTGTCCAGCTCATAACTAATCCTCTGGTTAATATTTTAAGCCTTTATATATTTTTATATCTGAAACAATATTTAGGACAAATAAAAAAGGTTATAATGGACCATTGCCCATGAAATTTCCACCCTTGCGCCTGATTGATGAATTTATCAGATTCTCATCTATCCCGGCAGGCAAACCTTTCCCGTTGACATAATCAAATAAGATAAGTTTGAATATATTCGTGTAAGTGAAGTTGAGAATGAGTCCAAGAATTATCATTATTACTGCAATTACTACAGGTATTGCAACAAGGATAAGCGGTATGCCGGCGCCGAAGAGTATTGCAGAAATTATCAGGAGCAGAAATCCCCCTCCAGTGAAGATTAATGTGTAGAGGTCGATGTATATAACTCCGCCAAATGTGTTCCCGAAGTGTGATTTTATGGTATTAACACTCATTTTAATTGCGCTGATAGGTCCGGTATTATAGTCCAGTATGACCGGTACAACGAAAAATGTTGCAACAGTTATGGCAAATGAACCGATTGACGCTATAATTAAACCACCTATGCCACGCACTCTGGATTCTATTGCGCGGAGGATCATCAGAACTATACTATAAAGTATGGCCCACTGAAATGCCTTTCCTGCATATTTCTTCGATGATGAAAATGCTTCTCTCATGGATGCGGGATTATCTGTTTTTAGAGACCTGTAAGAGATCATCATTGCCATAATAATTAATGTTGCAAAAAAGTATACAAGTACATATGCTATGAAAAGTCCGATTATGTAATAATAATAAGAATAACCTGATACTGGAATTTCAAGAATAAGGATGAAAAATGTCAGGGTAAATATTATTACGCTGACAATTCCTGATATTATGGGATAAAAATAGAGTTTTCTGTTCCCAGAAATACTCTTTCTTACCTGCTTGGCAAGCCGCCAGCCGCTTCTCATGGATTCGAACATGCGGGACTATTTATTCTGTTTATAAATAGTTTAGTTTAGAATAATCCATTTCATCCCCGGTGCCATTATTTTTATTGAGTACTATTTTCCCGTTAACCATTACATATTCTACATTTTCTGAGCTTGAAGAGAATACTAAATTGTTCACAATGTTTTTCTCGCTGGACGGAATTGTACTGTATTTATTGGGATTTATTATTACCAGGTCTGCAAGATAACCTTCCTTTATTACCCCGATTGGTGCCTTCAGGGCGATTCCCGCATTTCGTGTTGCCATGTCCAGTATCTGCTGGGATTTTACAGTGTCAGCGGACCACCGATCATTGTTTATTGAGATGGCTGAATATTTCATTTCCTCGAACATGTTGAGGGAATTATTGCTTCCAGAACTATCTGTCCCCAGTGAGACATTTACATTATTAGACAATAATTCTGGAATTGGTGCTATTCCTCCGGACGCAAGCTTGGCATTGCTTATTGCATTCCATGATACGGCAGTGCCGCTTCTTGCTAGAAGTTTGATTTCATTCAATGTGATCCACACGCAGTGTGCTGCCAGCAACTTATCTGAAAGGAAACCAATTGATGCAAGATGTTCCACTGGCCTTTCATTATGGGATTTCACGAAGTCATAAACCTCCTTTCTGGTCTCAGATAGATGCGTATGCACCATAACATTATACTTTTCTGAAAGATCCCTTACACGGTAATAATTCTCATCAGAGGATACATAAATTCCCTGTATTCCTGCCAGCGGTGTGACCGTATCCGGATGGGTTTTCCTTATAAAATTCTCTGCATTTTTAACGGGGTCTCCCTTCTGTGTTGTGTATTCCTGATCCAGTGTTGCCCAGGCCAGAAACCCACGTATCCCGGTTTTTTCAACAGCTCTTTCAATCACATCTTCCGAATAATAAAGATCAACCAGGGACGTTATTCCAGAGTTGAGCATTTCTTTAATGCCCAGAAGGCTCGAGTTATATATTCCCTCCTCTGTTCGATCTGCATCAAGTTTTGATGTTTTGTCCAGGAATTCAGAAAGTACAATATCGTCCAGAAGGCCCCTGAAGCCACTCATGCCAATGTGTGCATGGGTATTTATGAATCCGGGAATTATGAATTTTCCGTCTGCGTTTATTTCACTGTCATGTTCTGGCTCTTCCTTACCTATGTAAACTATTTTATTACCGTCAACCAGTATGTTTGCATGCAGTATTTCCCTGCTGTCATTCTCGGTGATGATAGTTCCATTTTTAATAAGAATGCTCATTGCTGGTAATCGGGATAATGTTAATAATTATTTAGAATGCCATTTATAAATCAGGTTACTTTTTCAATCCGGCACGAACCTTGATTGCCGCACCGGAATCCATGTCAATCATTGCCTTGGAAGGTATCAGTGCAGTCCCGGTGCCACGCAATTCGTTATTGAAGGTCATTATCACCTCATCAAATGCGTGGATATCAGGCGTTGCGTTGAGTATCCCCATTGCATATACCGTAGCAGTTGGAGTGAAATTGTCTATGGAAACATTGAATTTATTATTTTCAAGGAAGAATTTCCCCGATGCGGGTGTTATAGAAAAACGGCCGATTGATTCATTGTAAACAAATAATATATTCTTGCCTTTCACCAGCATGTCCTGATGGAAGCTATTGATAAGCTTAATGTCATCAAGGTAAGTCAAAATCCATGATCCGAACTGGAATTTGAGTAATGCTTTATAATCATCCATTTTTTTCCCGTATTCACTTTCCTGGTTTATCCTTTCCCTGAGTGCCCCTGCTAAAATGGATAAATTTTTATCATCAGTTACCCGGCCCTCGATCACAATTGAATCCGAAGGTATAGATTCCCTGATGAAATCCAGGTCCTCCGGAATATATGCTATTACATCAGTGTAATGATTTTTTGATAAATAATCTTTTATCAGGTTTTTCATCATGAGCTTTTCATCCTCATACCATGTGCCTATGACTGGAATATCATAAAATCTGGCAGGGTAGCCGTTTTCAAGTTCTCGGGGGACAAGGCCTACCGGGGATGTTACTATCAATTCATGTATATATTTTCTGTACTGCCCTATTGCACCCAGGATTTTTTTGTGCGTTTTTGATTCTGAATAGGGTTTTTTTGCAGAACAGGGAAGAAGCAGTGCAATATTTCTATGGTCTGGCTTTTGATACATCCGGATTTTTTCCCTGTATTCAGCAATGTCGGGTCGATTCAGGGATTCGAGGGAGTTTGCCTGTATGTATGGTGTCCTGGAAGGAAATGCTGCTGCAAATTCAATGTAATATCCGGTATCGGCGATTCTCAGCATTTCAAGAGCCTTGCCCGATATGCATATTTTTTCAGCTATTTCCCTCAATGTATTATCACGTATAGAATCGAATATTGATTCAAGCATGGATTCAGCAAACTTGATGTTTTCTTCCAGGGGATTGTAGTCAACCCTTGATTTCCCGGCAACAGTGTATTTTATCCCGTCCATGCTTTCCCTCCTGATGTAGAGGTCATCAAATATATTAACTCCGAGATAGGCCAGAACCGGCATAATGTATGGGTCAGAGATGCCCTGGAGATAGAATAATTTTGTATAACCATATTTTTTTCTCAATTCTACCAGAAAATTCACCAGTTTGCCTGGACGTTGAATCAGTTCAAGACCGTTGAATATTATTAAAAAATCCTTTCCCTCTATAACCTTTTCACCATTCAAAAAAGATGGGTAGTATATCTTCTTTTTAAAATCTTCACCGAGGATTTCTATGCTATCATCCTTGTTTATATAATCATCTGAAAAAGTATTTATCAGGAGTGGAAACTTTCTGCCGTTTCTATAACCTGCCCATGAGAAGCCCATTACATACTGCTTATCTTTTATCTTTTCAGGCATATGACCCTATTAAAGAATATTATATTATCCTTACCACGGTTTAATTCATAAATACATTCTACCTGTCCTGTCATAAATAATCCGGGATTATAGTGAATTAGCTGGAAAAATTAAAATGTATATATTTTATTTAAAATTATTTTGTTGTAATTCTTACAACGTTGCTTCCACGAATTATGACTTTTCCTATTTTTCTCTGGACTTCTCCACTCTCCTCTGCATCGTCAAGTGTCATATTCATATATTCGTCATATCCGGCGAGTGTTCCCTCGAGGGACCTGTTATCCTTTAATAATAGCGTAACTTTCTTGTTCAAATTCTCTTCAAGCATTTTCATTGGTAATGTAGCCATTTTATTCACCTAATTATATTCATCTTCTCCATTAAACTGATCGTCATGCTCCATCATGACCTTGATTAAACCGCCCAGAAGCTCCTTCATGCTATCAATTTCCTTTCTCATGTCCTTAACTTCTTTATTCAGCTCCTGAACATCTTTTATTTTATCAGCTTCTTTCATGATTATCACCTAATATATTTATATTGCCATAATCTGGAGCAATTTTCCTCTGTTCTACCCTTCCACAGTTCTTGCAAACTAATTTCCCATTTTCAAGGGTCAGTTCATTTCTACATACAGTGCACCTGCTTTTAAGTACGCCCAATCCTCCTTCGAATATAGTTGAATAGCTTGGCCTTGTACTTATAATTCTTGCCCTGACAAGATCTCCCAGGGTAAGTATATGCGAATACATAGTTTTGTTTGGGATCGGTAATCTTATTCTGGTTTCTGTATTTGCCGGAATCAGCTTCCCCTCCCGTATAAATCCTGAAACAAGCACTATTGCCTCCTTGTTCAGTAATTTTATTACTTTGCCATAAACTATGTCTGATTTTCTCAATGGTATGGATTGCTTTGTCGTATTCACCGATATTATCAGGGACTTGTCATCCCTTGCTACCTTCCCGAATGCTGTAGATATAACATCCCCATCAATGTCCTGTGTGTTCTTACCGGAAACATATTCTTCTTCCTTGGCTATTATATCTCCCGGGAATACTATATCTTTTAATTGTTCCATTCAATTACCTCTTTAAAAGCCCGTAACTATATAGATTTTATACAATTGCAGGCACCTATTATACCCTTCTATTAAGTAATTCATTTATTATTAATTTTTTGCTAGTGCATTTAGGAATAGTCATTAGAAAATATTGAACATCCGTAACAGATTTAATACTATGACAAGAATAAAAACAAAGGTAAGATATGGGGCGGTGTATACAAAGAGGCTGAAAGAGGTTTTACGGCTGGGATTTTTTATGAATCTGTACGAAAATACAACTATGGGAACGGAAAGTACGGCCACCGGAATAAGGTAAATCAGATTGTAAAGTCCCAGGAAATATGGTGTCAGTGAAAACACAATCAAAAATAGGGCTGAAAGTGAAATAGCTATTGCAGTAGCCCTGTCAGAATGAACTACCGGAAACATAGGTACACTTGCCTTTTTGTAATCATCCCGGTATCTATATGCAAGGCTCCATACATGAACAGGAATCCAGAACATTACAAGGAAGAAAAGTACCCAGGGGAGCCACGAAAAAGCTGATGTTACCGTATACCATCCTATGAGCACCGGAAATGCCCCTGAAAACCCGCCATATATAATGCTGTAAGGGGATACTTTTTTCAGCATATAACTGTAAATAAAAACATTGTCGAAGATGCCAACCGACATGAATAAAGCTGCAATAAGTCTCCTTATCGCAAGCAAAACCACAACAGACATTATGGCAAGGGAATAACCGAAAATTAAAGCCTGTTTTTTTGTAATTGCACCACTGGGAAGTGGGCGCTTTTTTGTTCTCTCCATTTTGGAATCCATATCAAGATCTATGTAATTTGTAAGTCCCTCGGCTCCCATTGAACCTAGTGTTACTGATATTACTGCCGCAACAATGAGCAATATGTTATCCAGCGAAAATTTATTAACTGCCAGGATTGCCCCGCCAAATCCTATAAAGACTAGAAGCCACCAAACCCTCGGTTTGGAATATTCAATATAAATAGCTAACCTACCTGGCATAGAATCCATATCCCTATGGTAATCTTAAATAAATATATTGGCGTTATTTTATTTTATAGGTATTGCAGACAGAAATAATCTGTATAAGTCAATAGAAGAGGTATATTATGAAGTGCGGAGTTATGATTTCTGTTAAAAATTTAATGTCCGTGCGATTGTACTGAAAGATTTATATTGCTGTAGTTAATGGAAGCCTGATGTCAGACCAAACAAATATTAACAAGATCATAGAAAAAACTCGAAGCAACACATTGCGTGATATACCTGATGTGCTTGTCCCGGTATGGCAGATAAAGATCAGGGAAAGATTCGGAATCAATGTTGACAGGGAAATTGCCGAATATATTGTTCTGGCAGTTCATGAAAACGGTACATGGAAAAGACAGAGGGCCCTTAGAAAAATAGAAAAAATCCTGGTGAAAAGGGGCAATGAAGCACCTGTTGCAAGGAGAATGGCATGGAGTATTCTGGAAATGGCAGTTGGAACCACACATGAATAAAAAATCACTTGAACTTTTTTTATCAGGACTAAGTTTGCCTGATTCCTATAATATCAATCTTGAGCAGTACCCCACGGATGCAGGTACAGCTGCCACAATACTCATGGAGGCATATCTGGACGGGAACATCAAGGGCAAAAGTGTTATAGATCTGGGAACAGGCAATGGTATATTTGCAATAGGTGCATGGTATCTCGGGTCTTCTGGTTGCACCGGCATCGATGTTGATAGTAAAATGATTGATCTGGCTAAGGAAAACTGCAATAAATCCCTTTGCAGATGTAATTTTATTAAAACAGGAGTTTCAGAGGTAGCAGGGAGTTATGATACAGTCATTATGAATCCACCCTTCGGTTCTGTGATAAAGCATGATGATTTGCCATTCATCAAAAAAGCAGTGGAAATAGGCACAAATATATACAGTATACATAACATGGCAAGCTATGAATTCATAAATGAATTTTATTCAAAATATCTGAATATAGTCAGAAAAACCAGGATATTCATAAGGGTGCCCATGATATACCCCCATCATAAATACAGATACAGGGAAATTGAATCGGTTCTAATATATGGAAATAAGAATTAAAAAAAATATTATACGTATTTATGATACACTTAAGCCTTTATGGCCGGGGTGGGGTAATGGACATCCTTGGGGACTGTGGATCCCCGGACCCGGGTTCGATTCCCGGTCCCGGCCCTTTGTATTCAAATTAGAATAGTTTTATATTCACACATTCATGGTTTTAACGTTAATGGTGGCGACCTTTTTACGGTAACCCCGGGGGATTCAACTTTATGCTATATCTCCTCCAGAATAATGGAGTTCATAGAGCGTGTTTTCTCCCTCGTCTATTTTTTCATACCCGATAAAATGGGAAATATCACCGATAAAATCATTATCATAGATATAAACTCCATCAGAGTATGATTTCGGCCCTCTGAATGGAGCCTCATTAGAAACCATATACAGACTCTGCTTTAAAAATTTATAAATTCTGGGGGTATCTACTGTATCATCCGTAACACCTCCGGAGTATACCATTCCCCAGACAGGCTTTCCGTTGCTGTACACTGTTTCTATCCCACTGAACGAAAGCATTCCGAAGTAGATATCCCTGTATTCCATAATTCCATCCCTGAAGTTAAATTCCATGGACCCGGGAATAGCTGGTTCTATGCCCCTGCTACCGGATGCATATGTATGCTTCTTTGCACTTACTATAAAATCCAGAAGAGCGTCTATATCCATATGCGCGTATACATGTGTGGAATTTCAACTTTTTGCAGGTAATATAGAACTTAAATTAACCGATACATTGAATTATAAAAATAATATTATGTTACATGGAAGTTAAAAGAGAAGATTTACTAAAAAATCCTGTAAAAGATACAAGAGTCAGGAAGGATACCACCCTTGCAGATTTAATAGAAATGTTCGGAACCAGTGGTGGCTTTACATCAAAAAAAATTTATGAAGGATACCAGATACTCAAGGAAGAGTTCAATTCTGATGAGACAACATTTCTTTCATTCCCTGCAGATATAATATCCACAGGAACCAGAGGCATAATTAACCAGCTTGTGAAAAATAAACTGGTAGATGTGATTATTACCACAAACGGCACACTTGACCATGATATTGCCAGGACATACACGGATTACTATTCCGGGACATTCAACTTTGGCGATGAGAAATTGAAGGATATGAATATCAACAGGCTGGGAAATGTCTTTGTCCCTGATGAAAGTTACGGCATTGTAATTGAGGACAGGCTAATGCCCATGATCGAGGAGCTATACAATCAGAAAAAAGAATGGGCACCGGTGGATTTGATTCGTGAAATCGGATTGAAGCTTGACAATGAAAACTCAATCCTGTATAATGCCGCTAAAAACAACATACCTGTATTCGTTCCCGGTATTACTGATGGCTCATTCGGGTCACAGCTCTGGTCATTCTATGAAATGCACCATGATTTCCGCATAAATATCCTGGAAGACGAGCACAGGCTCTCTGATATAGTATTCGATGCAAAGAAAACAGGAGCATTGATGATGGGGGGTGGAATATCAAAGCACCATACCATATGGTGGAACCAGTTCCGTGATGGACTGAATGAAGCGGTTTATATCACAACTGCACAGGAATATGACGGTTCCCTATCAGGCGCAAAGCTGGAAGAGGCAATAACATGGAAGAAGGTCAGGAAGGATGCAAAATTTGTTAACATATACGGTGATGTTACCGCACTATTGCCCATTCTTGTGGGGCCTTTCCTGTAATTACCATATAATTTTTACTCTCTAAATTTTAGTTTGAATTTTATTCCGTAAATTCTTTCATGTAAGTGCTTTGTGCTTGGTTTCAGGTGCATATTTCAATGTCAGGGCCAGTCCAATAAATTCAAAGACTGCAAAGTAGACGATTATAGTTTTCAAGCCATACAGGGAATCTATTATGGGAAAAGAAAAAACGGCAAGGATTGAACCGAACCTGGAAATCGAAGTGGCAAAACCCATTGCAGTTCCCCTTATACGTGTTGGGAATATCTCAACTGGATATGTATATGTAATTGGGCTGGGCCCGATATTATGGAAAAAGTGGACAAACCCGAAAGCGCTGAATGTCATCAGCAGCCCTACAACTGCATACTCGTTTACGAAAAAGAATATGACCAGGACTATGAATGATCCCAGGAAGCCTATCACCAGGAGAAGCCTCCTCCCGATGCGGTCAACGTAGTATATTGCAATCAGGAATCCGATAACAACGGGTATAGATTCCGCCATTCCGGTAAATACAACATAAAGGTCTGCATAGTAGGAGGTGATTTCTGTGGAAAATATTAAGGGGGAATATGTCCATATGCCGTAACTTACTATGTCGTATGAAAACCATGCCATGGAAATGAATATTATGTATTTCCCGTATTTTCCCTTGAATATGTCCCGCAACCTGGTCTTTCCAGGGCTTATATCCGGTAATGCGGCTATCGTATATCCTGTTGATTTTTCGAAATTTTCTCTGGCCACATTGCCTGCCGCATTGCCATATTTATGCTGTACCCAGTAAGGGCTTTCTGGAATTTTTTTCCTTGAATAAAGCACCAGTATGGGGAATATTGCTCCCACCATATACATATAACGCCATGCATTTACTCCGGTAAAAAGGACAAGTGGTACTGCAATGCCAAGGAATATAAGTGACCCGATGGAGAAGGAAAAAATATTGAAAAACATAAATTTTCCACGGGATTTGGTCGGCGAAAATTCGGCCTGTATGGATGAACTGACAGGATAATCGGCACCTATGCCGAAACCAACTATGAGTTCAAGTATAGAGAAATTTATGTAATTTGTTGCAAATCCTGTGAAAAATATGAATATGGATACAAGGAACAGGTCATAAATGTAGATAAACCGCCTGCCATAAATATCTGCTATGTAGCCGGAAATTAAACTTCCGATGAGTACGCCGCCTATGGATGATATTCCCATTATAGAAATTTCATAACTTTTCAATGACATAACATTTATCAGGTAAAGCAGGGCATATGAAAATACAGTAAGTGTGTAGCCATCCATCATTACCCCCATAGAGGAAAGCAGAGTAATCTTTCTCAGAAACGGTGAGGAGGGTGCATCCGAAATAGTTTTGTAGCTATTCATCTGCATCGTTATTGCTTTTTTATATATAAATTATTAGTACTTACTTAATTATAGGTAATATAAAACCTTTTCATGTTAAAAATATTTATATAATTGTTAGTGATTAAGTGTTGACGACGGTCATAACATCGGGGAAATACCAGGTCTCATTCCGAACCCGACGGTTAAGTCCGATGTGTTACATACTGTACTATCTTCCGCGAGGGGACGGGAACTATGTTTCGCTGTCGTTTTTAATATTGTTTTCTTTATTCATATAAAACAAGGTTAATTAACAGGTTTTTTATGAAGGTTTATGATAAATCCGTGGAGTTCATCACAGTATTTCGATTATGAGAAGTTGATCAGGGAATTTGGAATAGATAAGCCGGATGATTATTTCGATTATTTTATGTTCAGGAGAAAACTGATATTCGGGCAGCGTGGCCTCGATTATCTGGAATATGCAATTGAGAATGGAATGAAATTCAATGCCATGACCGGATTGATGCCGTCAGGTCACATGCATCTTGGGAATAAACTAACAATAGACCAGATTATATATTTCCAGTCCCTGGGTGCTGAAGTCTATATTGCTGTTGCGGACCTTGAATCCTATGCTACTAGAGGGATAAGTTTTGAAAAAGCCCGTGAAATAGCTATCAACGAATACATAGTTAACTATATATCAATGGGGTTGAAGCCCTGCAGGATATATTTCCAGTCTGAAAATTTTGATACACAGAATCTGGCATTTGTTCTATCAAATGAAACGAATATGAATGAGTTAAAGGCAATATACGGTCTCAATGATTCATCCTCCATGCTGCATGTGAATTCACCGGTAATACAGGCGGCAGATGTACTACACACACAGATCCGGAATCTTGGAGGGCCAAGGCCAACGGTGGTTCCCGTGGGAGTTGACCAGGACCCGCATATAAGATTAATGCGTGATCTGGCAAAAAGGTTCAGGGTTTACAGTGTAAAGGAAGACCATGGAAAAATATCGGTGTTTATCAAGGGTATAGACAGCCCGGAAAGGTACATTGACAGTGCCATGGAAGCACTAAAAGCCGGTGGCTATGAATGCACTCCCAATTATGAATACCGGGCTATTTATATTAAAAATTCAACCGTAGGGGAAAAAATAAAGATCGATATACTTCTGGCAAACCTCGAGGGGAAATTCAATGAGTATGCCTTCATTGAACCATCGGCAACATTCCAGAAGCTGGAAACCGGCCTCAAGGGAGGAAAGATGTCATCATCTGTTCCTGATTCCCTGATAAGCCTGAATGATTCATCTGCTGATGCAACAAGGAAGATAAAGCACGCCGTGACGGGTGGTAGGCAGACAGTGGAAGAGCAGAGAAAACTGGGTGGAAACCCAGATATATGCCCTGTATTTGAACTATATAAATACCACAGCAGTGATGATAAATATGTGAGCAGAGTATATGAGGAATGCACAGGGGGTGTAAGAATGTGCGGGCAATGCAAATCAGAAGCTGCTGAAAATATATCGAAATTCCTGGAAAATCTATCAGAAAAGAAAGATGAATCACTCAGAAAAATTGATGATTACCTCATAAAGAGGTCATCCTGAATAAGGTTATACAGTTTTTTAAGTTCTTCCGGCCTGAATATTCCGTACTCTGTTATGAATGCGGTAACATATTCATGGGGCGTCACATCAAAAGCGGGGTTTTTTGCATGCCCTTCCAAAGGACCAAGCCTCGAATTGTTAACCATGAGAACCTCATTTTCATCCCTTTCCTCTATAGGTATTCCATCTCCGTTTTTCAGGGAGAAATCAAATGTGCTTCCCGGGGCCGCAACGTAAAAAGGTATGTTATTTACCTTTGCGAGCACAGCTTTTTCATATGTTCCTATCTTATTTGCAAAATCGCCGTTCGCTGCAATCCTGTCTGCGCCAACTATTGCAAGGTCTATATCCCCGTTTTTCATGAAATGCCCTGCAGCATTATCCGCTATTATAGAATAATCAATTCCTTCCTGCTGTAACTCCCATGCAGTAAGTTTTGCTCCCTGCAATCTGGGACGAGTTTCATCCACATAAACAAAGATTTTTTTGCCGGAATCGTGGGCAATCCTCATTGGGGCCAGGGCAGTGCCCCAGTCAACAACAGCCAGTGCGCCGGCATTGCAGTGCGTCAGTATTTTATCATCGGCCTTTATGAGGCTATTGCCATATTCACCTATCTTCCTGGACCTTTCTGTAATTTCCATGGCATATCTCCTTGCTGCGGATTCGGTGAATTTGTTTGCCTTCATATAATCTATTGCCTTGAATAAATCATATGCTGTGGGCCTGGAAGAAGAAATTGTTTTTACGGCTTTATCCATATCCTCCTTATTTTTAAATGCCATTGCAAGCCCATATGCGGCTGTGACTCCTATTGCAGGAGCGCCACGGACAACCATATTCTTGATTGCATAATATATATCATCACTATTCTTTGCAGAATATATTTCAATAGATTCCGGAATTTTTCTCTGGTCAATCAGTTTGACCTCGTCATCTTCGTACCAAACTGCGAGAATTGATTTGGATTCCCCATTTATGTTAACTTTCATTATGGAATATAAATGGAAAAGATATTAAATTTTTCATGGAAATTTTCCCATATAGCATTACAAAAACTAAAACTTTAAAATACTATTTAGTAATATCATTACACAACAAAAGTTATATCTTTCAAAGAAATATGGCTGACTACATATTATGGGTCCGTAGCTCAGCTAGGTAGAGCGTCTGGCTTTTAACCAGGCGGTCAGGGGTTCAAACCCCCTCGGACCCGTTTAGGTGAAAATATGAGCAAGTTCAATGTGCTAGA